>DLBY01000176.1:15550-28748 GCA_002480345.1 Phycisphaerales bacterium UBA7812
CGCCGCGAGCCGGTCCGCGAACCCCGCCATCGCCGTGCTCGGGAGCAGCGCCAGCGGATCATCGATCAGCGCCACGCGACCTTCGCGCACCGCGCGGATGTCCAGATCGCCCAGCCGACCCAGCCGCGCGAGGAGGTCAGCTTCGCCCACCGACGCCCGCGCCGTGCCCACACCCCGAGGCGAGATCAGCACGATCCCCGCGGGGTCGAGCCGCAGCACATCCTCCGCGTCCAGTTCCATCCAGGGCGATCCTTCTTCGATCGCGGGGGTCCCGCCGATGCGCCGGAGGATCTGGTCGTGGAACGAGCCGGGTCCGAGCACCCCGGGGGGCGTCGTCGATCCCAGCAGCAGCACCGGACCAACGCCCCCGAACCCCTCGCCCCGGACCGACCACGCCCGCGCGAGCGTCGCGCTGGGGAGCGTCGCCTCCAGCTTCGCCGCGGGGTCCTCGAACCGCATCACGCGCGGGACGCCCGGGACGGGCCCGGGCACGCCCGCGGGACGGTCCGATCGCTCCACGCCCAGATCCACCACCCCGTACGCGATCGCGAGGTCGTCGACCGTGTGCGCGATGTCGTCGATCGTCAGCAGCGTCACCCGGCGCACCGCCCATCCGTGCTGCGTCGCGAGCGTCTCCAGCGTCGGGGGCAGGGGCCGCGAGCCCCACTCGATGATCACCTCCGTGGGCTCGACCGAGAGAATCCCCTCGTAATCCAGCGCCTCCTGGTGCCCGACCGCCGGCACGCTGTCGGGCAGCACCAGGTCATAGTCGTGCTTGCCGACGATCAGGTCCGCGAGCCCCAGGTCGCGCAGCATTACCGCGACCGCCGGGCTCAGCACGACCAACCGCTCACCCCGGGCCGATGCGTCCGACTCCCCGCCCCCCGCCGCCGCGGGCGCCGACGAGCCCCCGCACCCGGCGCACACCGCAACCGCGACCACCAGCATCGCCCGCACGATCCAGCCCGCGAAGCGTTCGCCGGTTCTCACGATCCGTTCCCCCGGATCGTGCGCACGACCGCGTCCCGCAGCGCCAGCAAATCGCGATCGTCATGCAGCACCCACGCCCAGGACCGGTCCCGGGCGATCTCTCGGCTCGCGAGCGCATCCGCCACCCGCGCCGCCTCCCGATCGAACGCCGCGATCGCCTCCGCGTGCTCGTCGCGCACGCGATCGAGCAGGCGGTGCATCTCCGCGAACAGCGCCGCACGCTCGCCGGTGTCCGATGCCCCCGCGATCGCGCCGACGAGTTCCCGCTTCCGTGCCGCCGCGGCTCGGGCACCCTCGCCCGAGCCCAGCATCGAGGGGTGATGCCGCGCGTGGTGCGCGCGCCAGCGCGCGTCGCGCAGGTCCGCGCGCGTGACATCGGGGATGCCCAGGTCGAGCGTCAGCGTCGCGGTGACGACCCCGATCGGCGCGAGCGTCCAGCCCATCCACGAGCCGAGCCATTCCTCGGTCACCAGGTCGTACGCGCCGCCCCCCGTGCCGTGGATGAACAGGTCGCACCCCAGCGCGCGCAGCAGACCTGTGAACAGGAGCGCCTTGGGCCGCAGGTCCGACGCGGGCGTCGAGGCGAGGTCTCCGGCGCGCACGCCGATGAGCGTCCCGCTCCCGGAGACCGCCCACAGCGGGAGCTCCGTGTTGCCGGGAGTGCGCTCGTCCACAACCAGGGGTCGCACGCCCGAGTCCGGGTGCGCCCGCGCCGCGTCGTTGTACGCACGGACGCACGCGAGCGGGTCGCGCGCCATCGCCTCGATCAGCGAGCCGAACGCATCGGTCGTGTGCTTCTCGGTCGCGAGCACCGCCGGCGCCGGGCTCGCGAGGCCCAGCCGCTCACCGAGCAGCGCGCGCTGCG
The DNA here is from genome assembly GCA_002480345.1 of Phycisphaerales bacterium UBA7812. Lineage (GTDB taxonomy): Bacteria > Planctomycetota > Phycisphaerae > Phycisphaerales > UBA1924 > UBA1926. Next base: position 17,406 of record DLBY01000176.1, read on the forward strand.
CCGCGATCTGCCGCGCCGCGTGCGAGCCCCCCCCCGCCGCGAGCAGGCGATCGCGGGCTTGGGCCAGACCCTCTGGCAGGTCACCCGTTTCGCCAAAGAGGTTCGTCTCGCCCCGCACCCAGCGCCCGTGGAGATGCCGGGGGAACGCGACCGTCCCGGGGTCCTCCGCCGCGTGATCGGGCACGCACCACGCCGCGACCGCGGGCCGACCCGCGTCGGTCTCCCGCGCCGCGACGGCGTCCGCCGCGAAGTACTTCGCGAGGATCCCCGGATGCCAGAACACGGGCTGGTGCCCCGTCATCACGACCGCCCGATCGTCGGGCAGGCCCAGCTCCCGCCGGAAAGACGCGGCCTCGGGGGAAACGGAGGTCGGCGCCCGCCACCCGCGCACGCCCTCGTCGATGATCAGGTCACGATGCCGCTCAGGCGAGGCGGGCCGAGCCGGCGCGGGGTTGGTCGTCTCGGCGCACACGCCCTCAGGTTACGCGTCGTCGCAGCAGGGCGCGGCCAAGCCGCTGCCCGCGCCCGCCGGGAGCTTGTCGAGTCGGGCGCAGATCTCCTCGTGCAGCACCGAGCGGTAGTGCGCGAGCCGGTGGTCCGGGTCGTCGAGCAACCCGCCGAACGACCGGTTGGGGTCGTTGTAGATGCGCCGGATTGCTCGCTCCTCGATGCGCGCGCCCGCCGCGACGAGCTGCACCCAGAGCTGCATCGGGAAGGCGTACCCGTCCTCCGTGAGCCGAAGCCGATCCATCATCGCGACCCGGTGTGCCTTGAACCCGCAGAACCCGTCGGTCAGCGACAGACCGAGCCGGTCGTTGAGCTCGCGGGTGATCGTCCGGTTGATCGCGCGCCGTGAATTCGGAGGCTCCCCGATCGGCTCAAGCGTCTCGTCGAGATAGCGCGACCCGCTGATGATGTCGGGGCCCGCTGCGTGCGCCCGCCCGATCGCCCCGAAGAACCCGGGCAGTTCATCGGGCTCGTGCTGCTCGTCGCAGTCCATCGTGATGACCCAATCGAAGCCGCGATCGTGCGCGCGCCGGAACGCGGACCGCAGGCTGCGACCGTACCCAAGGTTGCCCTCGTGCCGGATGAGATCCAGCCCGAGCGGTTCTCGGACCTGCTCGATCGCCCGCGCGGTCCCGTCGGTCGAGCCATCGTCGATCAGCAGCACATGCTCCGCGTGCGCACGCACACGCTCGACGACGGCGCACACCGTCTTCTCCTCGTTGTAGACAGGGATCGCGATCAGTGTCTTCATGCGGCCTCGTTCCCGTTTGGGGTGCTGAGGGGGGTCAACGCACGCGGGCGTCTCGATGTTCCACCAAATCGTGGAGGGGCGGCGGGTTCCGATCCGCTCGCGGCGTTCAGCGGGTTCGCGGATGCGGGGTCAGACGGATTCAGCCGCCGGCGTGCGCACGCTCGGCGCGAGCCGCCTGTTCGCGTTCCGTCCGTGCCAGGCTCGTGAACGCGGCGAACCCGAAGGGCTCACTCGAAACCGTCTTGTCGTCGCTGTTCTGGGCGCGGGCCGCCTCTTCCATCTGCCGGACCAGCGACTCGCTGAGCGCGTGGACCGAGGCGATCTCGTGGATCGGGAGGGTGTACACCTCCCCGGATGGGGTGCGGATCTGGAAGATCGAGCACTGCACATCCGCCGCGAGCATCCGGTCCTGCTGGGGTCGGTGCGTGGGCAGGCTGCACGCGAACACCGGGTAGACATCCGCGATCGGAATGCGCTGACCCAGGCGGGTGATGACCGCCATGCGCCCGTCGAACAGCTCGTGCGAGGGCGAAGGGCTCGTCGCAGCGCCCTCCGCGGTGGGGGAGAGCCGACCCGAGAAGTTCGCCGCGGTGACCGCGAGCGACGAGAGGATCTCGCGCACGACATTGTGCCAGAAGAGCTCGCGGCGCTCCGCGGTCTGCCCCGACGGACAGGGCGTGTTCGCACCGCTCGCCACATGGGGTGACAGCTCCGCGGTTTTCTGGATCGGTTCGGCCATGAGCGGAGCGTATGCGCGCAGGCGACGCGCCCGTTTTACCGCCGCCGGTAGGTCTCGATCCGGTCGTCGAGCCGCGACAGGTCGTACTCGAGGTCGCGCACCGCGCCGCGCCACGCGCTCAGACGCGTCCCCGTCGGGCCCCCGATCTGCGTCGGGGTGTCCTCGTCGGGGGGAGGCGGCATCTGCAGGATCTCCGGATAGGTCTCCGTCAGCGACGCGATCTCCGCGATCGCGGCGCGGCTGGGCTCGACGAGCGCCGCGGCGGCCCGCGCCGCCTCGTGGTACTCGTGCGGCATGATCCGTGTCGTCCCGGGCCGTCCCGCGCGCACATCGAGCGCCGCGTCCGCCTGCCCGATCGCGGCGCGCACGCGTTCGACCAACTCGAGGCATCGCGCGTGGGAATCCGTGAGCCCGCTCTCGATCTCGATCGTTTCGAGCGGGCGGGCCCGCGCGCCCAGCGCCGACGCGAACGCGCGCCCCGTCCGGTGCGTGCCGATCCGGAAGAGCCGCGACGCGGTCTCGCTTTCGACACGGAACGACCAGCCTTCGGGCGTGCGCACGACCAGCGGCGCGCCGCGCGCGGGCTCTTCGGTGCTGATCGCGGGCGCGCCGTTCTCGTCGAGCGCGACCCACAGCGAGGACCGCGGCGCGAGGGCCGATTCGTAGACGGCGCGGTCGAGCGGGCCGCGCTCCGCGAGGTCCCGCGCGAGGCTGCGCAGGTCCAGGTTGACGACCGCCCAGTCCTCGATGTCGGGGTTCAGGGCCGTCAGGTCATCGCCGGGATCGCGCCGGGCGGTCGTTCGCGGCGCGAGGCCCGCGTGGTCCGCCGCGAGCGCGAGGGCGATCATCCCGGGCCCGACGCGCCGGTCGCGCCGGTCGGCGAGCCAGACCGCGGTGGGGGCCTCGACGCTCATCATCGCGCGCACCGCGTCGTGCAAGAGGTCGGGGCGCGCGCGGTTCCCGCTGAGTTCCACGAGGATCAGGCTCGGGGCGCGCGCGTCGAGTTCTCGGAGCGCCGTCGTGAACGCGTCCGCGGTGGCGCGCGCATCGAGGTCCCCGTCGAGCGTGAGCACCGCGTGCCGCGCCGACGGCGCGGGGCGCCCCGGCGCGTCCGCCCACGAGCGCGACGCGAGGCACGCCGCGAGCGCGCACACGATCGCTCGTGCGGTGCGGACCCACGAGCGCGGGGGATCGGATTGTGTGGGGCGCCGGCACAAACGGACCAGAGCGTACCACGCGCGTGCGCGGCCGAGCCGGAAAAGACGACGCGATCGGGTCTTGGGAGCGGATCAACCGCCTTGCGCGAGGAAGTCGGTTCCGGGTTGGGCCGATACGCAGCGAACGGATGGTTCGTTGTCTATGGAGAGACACACATGAGTACCCCCGCGAAGAACTTTGAGGACCTGCGTTCGATCCTGGGCAAGCTGGATCGGAAGATCGATTCGGCACGCTCGCGGCGGCTGGGGCTGGACCCCGAGCCCGAGGAACGCGCGTTCTCGGAAGACGGGGGGCCGCTCATTGGCAAGGCCGAAGACCCCGAGTCCACGGCTTCGGAGCCCGCAGAGACGAGCGAGACCGACGACGCCGTCCGCCGCCGCTCGCCCTATGGCCGCGCCAAGCCCCTGAATCGGGGTGGTTCAAACGGGTCGGCGTCGGGTTGGCTGGGCGGCGCCTGATCGAGCCCCTGTCCGGTTTCCTCGCCACGCATCCTGAAAGCGCTTGCCGCGGCGGATCGAGGGGATAGCATTCTCCCGTGCGCCGCTGTTTGTGCGCCCGCGGCGAACCGACGACCAACGCAGGCGAATCGGTCGCCTGTCGTGGCTCTGGGGCAATGGTGTAATTGGTAGCACGACAGATTCTGATTCTGTTAGTTGGGGTTCGAGTCCCTGTTGCCCTATTTCGAGCAGCGCCCGCCGATCGGCGGGCGTTGTTGCTTTTGGGCGTCGTGCCGTGCAGCCGCGGAGTTCCGCACGCGGGCAGAAAAAACCCCCGGGCCGGCGCCGGGGGCAGCGTGGCTTGATCACCGTGCGGCGGGCGAGGACTCGTCAGGGGCAACCGCTGTTGAAGTCGTCGATGAACGCCTGGACATCCGCGAGGTCGAACACACCGGCGGGCGCGGCGATGTCCGCGATGGGCTGCTGGGCCGTGAACCCGTCGATGAAGGCCTGAACATCCGCGAGATCGAGCACCGCGAGCGGCTCGGCGAGGTCCGCGGCGTTGCACGCCTGGGGGCCCGTGATCGCGAGGTTCGGGCGCCAGTTTTCGAGGGTGCACCGCATGCGGTTGATCTGGTCGGGCGTGAACCGCTCCATGCAGATGTCATCCGCGTAGTCCATGTAGTTATCGAAGGGAGCGGGCAGGCCGCAACTGGTGCGCCCGCCCGGGCAGCCGAAGGTGGGGGAGGATTCGGGGTTGGTGTCGCAGATGCGGTCGCCGTTCGTGGCGCAGGAGGCGGTGGACTGGCAGCCCCCGTTGAAGGTGTGGTAGAGGCCCAGGTAGTGCCCGACCTCGTGGGTGGTGGTGCGTCCGAGGTGGAACGGGACGAGGGGGGCGTTGCGTCCGAAGGAGGAATAGAGGACGACGACGCGGTCGGAGTTGGACCCGACGATGCCGCCCTGGGGCAGGCTGGGGACATAGCCGAGCGCGCCGGATGCGGAGTTGGTGTAGATGTTGAGGTAGCGGTTGGTGTCCCAGGCGAGGGCGTTCCAGTAGGACCCGCTGTCGTTGAACCAGCTGTTGTTGGTGGTGTATGTGATGCCGTTGGTGGGGTTGCCCTGCGGATCCTCGGTCGCGAGGAAGAACTCGATCTGGGCGTCGTCGCCCGCGCCGCCGTTCGTGCCGGCGATCGCGAGAAAGTCCTCGTTGAGCACATCGATCTGCGAGCGGACACGGCTCTCGGGGATGAACCCGGTCCCGCTCGTGGACTGGATGACATGGACGACGACGGGGATGCGGCGCACGCCCTGGTCGGGCTGATACTGCGGCTCGACGCGGGTGCGGTTGAAATCGCAGTCGGCGCCGGTGCCCCGGATATCGACTCCGGGATCGTCGAAACCGGTGATGCAGCGGGTGTGCTCGGTGTGGAAGTACCCGGAATCCGCGACCGCTTCCCACGAGTCGTAGGTGACGCCGTCGATGATGATCTCGGTGTCGCTGATGATCTGGAAGGGCGTGGCGCCGATGCCGATGCGCGCGGGCTGCTCGGTATCGCCGAGCGGCGCAGCGCCCAGGGGGGCGGTCACAAGCGTGAGGGCGAGCGTGGTGAGCATGGACTGATCTCCTGCGAGCGTCGCGGCCCCGCGCGCGTGGGCGCACGAGACGATCCAAGAAGCACCCGGCGGATGCGGCTCGCGTGATGTGAAGTCCGAGAACGGACGAGACCCGGCGCCCCGGGAACGGGGCGAGACAGATTGCGATACGCACCCTATCGCCCCGGGATCCCGTGTGGAAGAGGCGATGCGGAGATTCGGGTGCGATTCCGTTCGGCTGGAATCGGTTCCGGACGCTCGTGGACGGCTAAACACGATTCGCCGTGTTGATCGGAATGGCTGGTCCTGTAAGCTCGGTGCGCGGTCTTCGTGCGCGCGGATACCGTGCGTTGGTTCGGGAATTGCGGAGAGATACCGGAGGTTGGGTCTATGTGTCGTGCCGCGTCGGTGGGATCGGCTGGTTCGCTCGCCCTGGTCGCGGGTCTGGGCTCGTTCGCCTGCGTCGCCTTCGGGGGCGTGGATTGCATTCCCGAATTCGTCCCTTCGCCGGCGCTCCAGAGCGTCAGCGGAGCGCATCTTCAACGCGACGGGGACCGGATGGTGCTGCAGGACTATCTCGGCACCGGCGCGGGCGGGCCTTCGATCCGGCTGTACGACATCTCGGTGCCCGCGTCACCCGTTGAGATCGGGAGCATCCCCGTGCCCGGCGTTCGCCAGATGGAATTCCGGGGCGATTGGATTGTGTACCGGGACACACTCGACGATCTCGTGACGATCGAGGTCGGGGTGGACGGCTCGCTTGTCGAGCGCGATCGGGTCGACCTGTTCAACTCGCCGTTCCGTTCCGGGCGCGGGGAGATGGCGTTCGAGAGCGGGGTCGTGGTGCTCAACGCCGCGGCGGACTGCCCGCTGCTCGACTGTCCCTGGGCCTATCGGCTCTACAGGATCGGGAGCGATGGCTCGCTGATCCTCAGCGGAGACGGTTTCGGTCCCGACATTGATTTCACGGTCGGGGGGGGCGACGGGGTGGTGTACGGGACCATCGACGGGAGCCTCGTCGCGTACGGCTCGCTGTCCGATGATCCCGTTCGATTCGACCGGATCGCGGAGGTGGGCGAGGGGATCTTTGCCGACGGGCTGGGTCTTGATTCGTCAACGGCGTGGGTGCTCGACGGGGTGTTCTCGAGCAATTCGAGCACGCTGTACGCGTTCGATCGGACGGATCCGGCGGATCTGCTTCCGTTGCCCTCGGCGACCTTCGCCGGGTGGGGGACATCGCTCGTGGTGGGCGGCGGGCTGGCGGTGGTGGGGACGAGCTCGCCGAACGGCAATCTGCTGTTCGATCTGCGGGATCCCGAGGCTGGGGCGCGGCCGCTTGGTTCGATTGCGCCTGGTGCCTCGCTCATCGTGGGGCGCACGATGTATCTGGGAGGAAGTCAGGTTCGGGTCTACGACCTGTCGCCCTGCCTCCCGGAGTGCAACGCCGCGGATCTCGCGGAGCCCTTCGGCGTGTTGGACCTCGACGATGTGGTGGCGTTCGTGAGCGGCTTCACCGCGGGCGCGCCGATCGCGGATCTCGACTGGAACGGCGTGCTGGATCTCGACGATGTCGAGGGCTTCGTGGTCGCGTTCGGCGACGGCTGCCCTTGACGCGGGATCGGGTCGAGGGTGTTGTCAGGTCGCGGGCGTCCGGGCCGCGTGGTCGGGCCCGAGCTGGATGCTGAGCAGATCCGCGTAGCGCCCGGACCTGGCGGCGAGCTCGTCGTGGGTGCCCATCTCCGCGGTGCGCCCCTTTTCGAGCACGATGATCGTGTCCGCGTGCCGGATCGTGCTGAGGCGGTGGGCGATGACGAAGCTGGTGCGGCCTTCCATGAGGCGGTCGAGGCTGGCCTGGATGAGCCGCTCGGATTCGCTGTCGAGGTTGCTCGTCGCCTCGTCGAGGATCAGGATGCGCGGGTCCGCGAGGACCGCTCGCGCGATCGCGAGGCGTTGCTTCTGCCCGCCGGACAGGCGCACGCCGCGCTCGCCGATCAGGGAGTCGTACCCGTCCTCGAGTTCGTCGATGAACCCCGAGGCGTTCGCGATCTCCGCGGCGTGGACGATGTCGCTCATGCTCGCGTTCCGCCTGGCGTAGGCGATGTTCTCCGCGACGGATCCGTCGAAGAGGAAGACATCCTGCTCGACGATGCCCAGCAGCCTGCGGTACGACTCGAGCTCGATGTCGCGGAGGTCGTTGCCGTCGAGGGCGATCGTGCCCCGCGTCGGGTCGTAGAACCGCGCGATGAGGTTGCACAGGGTTGTCTTGCCCGAACCCGAAGGACCCACGAGCGCGATGGTCTGCCCCGGTTCCGCGGTGAACGAGATGTCCGCGAGGACTTCCTGGGGCGAGGCGAGCGCGTCGGCGCCTTTTTTCTTGTGACGCGGGTAGGCGAACGCGACACCGTCGAGCGTGAGGCGACCCGAGACGCGCGCCCTGGTGAGGACGATCGGTGCCTCGGAAACCGGCCCGTCGGTCTCGAACTCGCGGTGCTCTTCGAGGAGATCCAGCGTCCGGTCGAACCCCGCGAGCTGCGACTGGATCTGGGCGGCGGTCGCGACGAGGGCCTCGAGCGGGCCCAGGAGCATCAGGACATAGGCGCTGAAGGCCATCAGGTCGCCGATCGTCAGGTCGCCCTCCAGGACGCGCCACCCGCCGTAGATCATGACACCCGCGCTGGCGAGCGGGATGAGCACCTGCCAGGCGTACTCGAGCATCCGGCTCCACCACCACGCGAGCAATTCCTGGCGCAGCATCAGGTGGTTGTCGCGCGTGAAGCGCCCGGTCTCGGCGTGGTCGCGGTGGAAGCCGCGCACGACGCGGATGCCCCCGAACGACTCGGTCGCCTGCGCGTCGATGCCCTGCCTGGTCTTGCGGACATCGCGGTAGACGGGGCGGATCCGGTTGATCCATGTGCGATGGCTGAACCACACGATCGGGATGAAGACGAGCGCACCCGCGAGGAGGCGCCAATCGACCAGCGCGAGGATCGCGAGCGTGCCCGTCAGCTGGATGATCGCCCGCCACGGGTTGTAGATCATGCTGAAGAGCAGCTCGGCCGCGTTGCCCGCGTCTTCGCGCAGGATGCTCGCGACGCCCCCCGACTTGAGCTCGCTGATCCGGCTGAGCGGCAGGCGGACCGCGTGCGCGAACGCTTTCTTGCGGAGCATCGCCTGCGTCCGCTTGGTGAGCTTCGTGCACTGCCAGCGGCCCGACAACGCGATCGACGCGGCGAGCAGGCTGACAACAAGGATCGAGCCCCCCAGCGCGAACAGCAGGGTGCGCCTCGTCCCGTCGTCCGCGGGATCGATCCCGAGCGCCCCGTTCACGAACGAGGGCAGGCCCGAGGGCCCCGGGTTGTCCGTCAGGACATAGTCGATGACGATCTTGGACGAGTAGGGCACCGCGAGGCCCAGCACCGTCGCGACCGTCAGCGTCGCGAGCGCGAACGCGAGGCGGTGCCGCTCGCCCCGCAGCAGGTCCCAGAACGCCGCGAACAGCGCGAAGAACGACCGCTTGCGGGGTTTCGCCGCGACCGAGTCCCGCGCATCGGTATCCAGCTTCGAACGCGCCGCGACCCGCTCCGCGGCGGCGGCGCGCTTCCGCTTGTCAAAGTAGGCGGCGAATCGTCGTCGGCTGGAATGGATCGGTCCTCGCACGGGAGGCACGGTAGGAGCCGGTGCGCACGAAAACGCCGGCCGAGGGTGCTCGGCCGGCGCTGAAGGATTGCGAAACGAGCGTTCGGGGCGTGATCAGCGGCGACGCTTGACCAGAAGACCCGCGGAAGCGAGGCCCATCGCCATCGTGCCGGGCGTGGGCACGGGGGTGAAGGCGACATCGAAGACCGCGTCGTTGTAGTCCCGGTCGCCCCCGGGCAGCTCGATGTCCTCCACAAACAGGCGGGCGGTGGACCCGTCCAGCCACTCGTGGCGGAACTGGCGGGCGCCGGCTTCGTCGTCCTGACGGAAGGTGTTCTTCGTGCCCTTCGTGATCTCGTACTGGAAGATCAGCGATTCGCCCGCCTCGACGGTCCCGACCGCGATCGGGGCGGCGTCCTTGGGCCCCTTGTTGCTCAGGAGCGTGACCGCCTCGCTCTCGGTGTTGCTGATCCAGCTCAGCCAGCCCGTCCAGCCCGCCTCGCTCGAGACCAGGCGGACCGTGAACGAACTGTCCTGCTGCGCAACGATCGGGCCCTCGACCATGTCGGCGCTGGCGGTGCTGACGAACGCGGCGGCGAACGCGGCGGCGGTGATCATCTTCTTCATGACTGTGCTCCCTCTCTCGTGAAACAATGGTGTGGGTCGGCGCCGCACATCGCGTTCGGCGACGCCACGCACACCAGACGATCCACAGGCGGGGTCCGCCAGTCGGGAACCCGGGAAACCCCGAGATGTCGGGAGCGGATGCCCGCACAGATCGACCAGACGATGCGAACTGATGCAAATCAAGTGATGGCAGTAATTTGCGTACGGTCGCGGCCCGGCGACCGGGTCGAGGATCACCCCGATCGCCCGGCGTTGTTGAGAATCCGTTCCGACTTTTGTTGAAGATGTGAAACCATTCGCATCTAGGCGGCCGAATCGTGTTCTACCGGTTTCGCGTCCCTGCGCGGCCGGCGGAGAGAAGGGCGGGGTCGTCCCGCCGCACAAGTCCAGACAACTCGATGGGGGCGGACCACCGTGGGGGCTCACGGGGGTTGTCGCGTGGACCGCGCCGCTCGGGCGTGGGCGCGATCGGTATGCCCAGAGGGGCGGAGGTAACAACGATGATGAAGACAGCAGCAACGGTGGCAGCACTCTCGGCGGGCCTTGCGGGCGCGCAGCCCGTCAGCGTGATCGGCGGGCAGACCAATGTCGCGCTCGATTTCGACACCCTCTCGGCCGCGGCGAGCCTGGACCTCTCGGGCGTGTCGTCGGATGTGATCGCGCCCGGGAACATCCCCGACTCGGTCGCATTCTCGATCAACAGCCGCTCCGCGCCGAGCCTGCCCACGACCTTCAGCTATGACCCCAGCGACTTCTTGGGCTCGTTCAGCGGGACGATCGAGCACACCGGTTCGGTGTTCTTCAACAACGACACCGTGGAGGTCGGGAACTTCACGATCGGATTCGACGCGAACCGCGCCGTCGGCGCCAACTCGGGCTTCTTCGTCGAGAGCACGACGGGGATCGCCGCGATCCTGTTCGACATCGGTGCACCCAGCACGCTCAACCCGGGATCGAGCGAACTCGAGATCGGCGCCGACCTGCTCGTCAGCGCCGAGTTCGGATCGTTCCTTTTCGACAACGGGCTGAGCGCGACGAACCTCGCGGGCGCGGATGTGGGCGATGCGCTCGTGCAGGCGACGGTTCCCGCGCCGGGCGCGGGCGCCGTGCTCGCCGCCGCGGGTCTGTTCGCTTCCCGTCGCCGGCGCTGAGATCGCTTGGTTTCCCACCGCGGGCCGGGTAGGGGCCCGCGGGGGTGAATTCCCCGGAGGAGTGGCGGATCGGGGAGGCCCCGTCCCGCGCGGTGCATGCCGCGGGGCGGGGCTTTTCGCTGCGCGCCCCGGTAGAGTGAAGCCGCGGGGGTCTCCCCCGGGAGGGCACGCATGCCGAGCAACGACCCACCGACGCACACCGCCGATACGCCCGTGAGCGGCCCGGCCGCGCACGAGGCGAGCGCGTTCCATCCTTTCGACAGCGAGGGAGGCTTGATCTTCACGACCCGCCTCCCGGGGCGGGCGGAGGACTTCGCGGGTGCGACCACAGGCGACGGGTCCGTTGAAGCCGGATGGCGCCGAGCGGGCGCGGGCACCCCGGAGGCGCCGGTCTGGACGCACCTGGACCGGACGAAGCCGCGCGCGCAGTCGTGGGTGCGCGAGGCGATCGGGCTGCCCCCTGTCGTTTCCGGCGCGCTGCTCGCCGAAGAGACCCGCCCCCGCGCCGTGGAGCGCGACGACGGGCTGCTGGTCATCCTGCGGGGCGTCAACCTGAACGCGGGCGCCGAACCCGACGAGCTGATCGTGATCCGCTGCTGGTTCGACCCGGCGCGGGCGGTGACGCTGCGCCAGTACCGCTTCGCGACCATCCGCCGGCTCCGCGAGCAGGCGCAGCAGGGGCGC
>DLBY01000176.1:29043-65021 GCA_002480345.1 Phycisphaerales bacterium UBA7812
AAGCAGGCGCAGCAGGGGCGCGCGCCCGCGACCCCCGGCGGGCTGCTCGTCGCGGTCGCCGACGGTCTCGCGTCGCGGCTGGGCCCGGTGGTCGACAACCTGCAGTCGCTGCTCGACGACACGGAGAACGCGCTGGCGGGTGAGGATCCGCGCGACCTGGACACGCGGGCGCTCGCGGAGGTCCGGCGCCAGGCGATCCGTCTGCGGCGCTACCTCGCGCCGCAGCGCGACGCGCTGCTCGCGCTCGCGTCCTCGCCCTCCCCTCTGCTCGATGCCCATCAACGGGCAGAGTTGCAGGAGATCGCGCAGCGCACCGCCCGGTTCGTCGAGGATCTCGAGGAGGTCCGCGACCGAGCCGCGGTCTCCCAGGAAGAACTCCGCGCGGCGCGGGAGCGCCAGGCGAACCGGACGATGTACCTGCTCACCCTCGTCGCGGCGATCGCCCTCCCGCTCGGGTTGCTCACCGGTCTGCTGGGCATCAATGTGGGGGGGATGCCCGGCGCGGAGGACCCGCACGCGTTCTGGTGGGTGACGGGGGGGATGGTCCTCGTTGCCGCCGGGCTCGTCGCGGTCTTCCGCCGGCTGCGCTGGTTGTGAACGCGGGGCGCGGGCGGCGCGGGGCCCGTACGATCGCGGCATGTCGCTGAAACTCGCCGCGCGCCTGGTCGCCCGTGCCGCCCGCTATCGCTGGAAACTCAACCGCCCCGAGATCGCGCGGATGGTGCGCGCGATCCCGCGCAGCGGCGCCGCGATCGACATCGGCGCGCACAAGGGCGCATACTCCTTCTGGATGGGCCGGCGCGTCGGCGCGAACGGGCGGCTCATCGCCGTCGAGCCCCAGGAGGCGATGGTCGAGGGGCTCATCGCGTCGCTCGGCTCGGTCGGCATGACGCAGGCGACGGTCGTGCACGCCGCCGCGTCGGGCGCGAGCGGGCGCGGCACGATCAACATCCCGCGCGACTCGACCCACGGCGCGTCGATGGGCGACCTCGGGTCGGAGCGCGAGGTCGACGCGGTCGAGGTCCGCCTCGTGACGATCGACGAGCTCGTCGGATCGTTCGGGCTCACGCGTCTCGATTTCGTGAAGATCGACGCGGAGGGGCACGAACTCGAGATCGTGCGGGGTGGGCTCGCGACGCTCGAGCGCCTCAAGCCCGCGCTCCTCGTCGAGAGCGAGGCGCGCGCGCACGAGCCCGGCGCCGCCTCGCACCTCGAAACACTCGACGCGATGCTGCGTCCGATCGGCTACCGCGGCTCGTTCAGCGACGGCGCACGCTGGCTCGGCATCGACGAGATGGATGTCGAGAAGCACCAGAACTACGGCGTCGGGCGATTCTGCAACAACATCTATTTCGAGTGCGATCGGCGCTGACCGCGCCGCGCGCGCCCGAAAGGGACCCGGCGTGATGAGCGATGGATGGTCGCCGCGGAGGACCCGGCGTCCACGAAAAAACACCCCGCGGAGGGGCCGCGGGGTGCTGGGGAGAAAGTGTGAAGCCTTGTTGGGTTCAGCGGCGGCGACGGGCGCCCGCGAGGCCCAGGCCCGCGAACGCCGCGAGGGCCGCGGGAGCCGGGACGATCAGGCCGCTGGACAGGGTGGTCTGCCCGTCGAAGCCGGTCCCGAAGAACGAGCCCGGATCGAAGAACAGGTTGAGAACCGAGCCGTTGAACGGGGGCTGCGCCGGGAAGCTCGTGCTGAACGAGCCCGAGGTGGAGCCGTCGAAGGTGCCGTCCCCGGAGATGTCGTTGAAGAAGACATTGTCCAGGAAGCCCTCGTAGGACACCGAGCCCCCGAAGACGCGGAACTGGCCGTTCACCGCGGCGGTGAGGGTGTCCCCGTTGTCGTCGGTGATGATCAGCGAGCCGTTGCCGCTCGCGGTGCCGGCCTGGATGTTGCCCACGATGAGTTCGAGCTCGTAGTTCGCGGCGCCGCCGCCGAAGAACCCCGAATCGAACTCCGCCGAGCCGCCGAGCATGTCGAGGCGGGTGACATCGCCCGAGGACTGCCCGCCCGCGACGGCGCGGTAGATGTTGGTGCCGGTGTCGTAGCTGCCCAGCAGGTCGCTGTAGGTGAACGACGCGATCGCGTCCCCCGCGGTGGCAACGGATGCCACCCCGGCACACACCACGATTGTCAGAATGGTCTTGTTCATCGGTCTCTCCGTATCAACCCGGTGTCCCGGGGTCTCCTATATCCAACCAGACGCAAGATAGCGGGGTCTGCCACTCGATTCAGAAACAATCTGCACGATTGGAACGCAGTTGCGGGGAAGTACCGAAAGCGAACCTGCGGAGAACTACGGAACATAAAGCCCTCTGCGCAATTGAGTTATCGCCGCGGAATCCGATTGCCCCTCGATAAACCAGACCAATTGGTCTACAATGGGCGGACCTTCGGGCCGCGTGTCGACGCTGGCCGGCCCGCGGCCCCATTCCCAGGGAAAGGGGCATGCGATGTCCGGTTCTGCGCACACACTCAAGGCGGGGTTGATCATGACCACCGCCGCCGCCTCGCTGCACGCGGCGCCGGCGCCGACGACGCTCGAGGATTTCTTCGGCCCCGGGACGCAGCCCGGTGCCCTCGCGGTCGAGATCGAGTCCTCCACGCGCTGCGACGGCTGCCACGGGGGCTACGACCCCGTGCACGAGCCCTACAGGCCTTGGGTCTCCAGCCCAATGGGCCAGGCGACCCGTGATCCCATGTTCCAGGCCTGCCTGACGATCGCGAACCAGGACGCCGCATTCGCGGGCGATCTCTGCCTCCGTTGCCACACGCCCAGCGGGTGGCTGGGCGGCCGCAGCACCCCGACCGATGGCTCGGCGCTGCTCGCCACCGACATGGAGGGCGTGAACTGCAATTTCTGTCACCGCATGGTCGATCCGTGGCAGAGCTCGCCGATCAACCCGCCCGACGACGACGCGATCCTCGCGGGCCTGCCCGACTATCCGGTCAACCCGCATTCGGGCCATTTCGTCGTCGACCCGCAGGACCGCAGACGCGGACCGTTCGATCTCGAGAACTTCAACAGCCACGAGTGGCGCATGAGCTCGTACTTCTCCGAGTCGAGCAACTGCGCCATGTGCCACGATGTGTCGAACCCCGTGTTCACACGCCAGCCCGACGGCTCGTACGCGCTCAACGAGCTCGACATGCCCCACCCCACCCAGGACAAGGCGGACATGTTCCCGATCGAGCGCACCTACAGCGAGTGGGCCCAGAGCGCCTTCGCCCAGGGGCCGGTCGAGATGGGCGGACGCTTCGGGGGCAACATCACCGCGGTCAGCTCCTGCCAGGACTGCCACATGCCCGACGGCACGGGACGCGGCTGCAACCGGAACAGCAGGCCCATCCGCGACGATCTCCCGCGGCATGATCTGAACGGGGGCAACACCTGGCTCGTCCTCGCCGTGCGCGAGCTCTACCCCGACGCCGACACCGGGCTCGACGAAGCCTCCGCCCTCGCGTCGGTCGCGCGGGCCGAGAGCATGCTCGCCGCCGCGTCCGACCTCGAGGTCTGGCAGGAGGGCACCGAGCTGGTCGCCCGCGTCATCAACCAGACGGGGCACAAGCTCCCCAGCGGATACCCCGAGGGCCGCCGCATCTGGGTGAATGTCGAGTTCTACGACGCGGGCGGGAGCGAGATCGCCGAGTTCGGAGGCTACGACCTCGCGACCGCGACGCTCGATCCTGCGGGCACGACGGTCTACGAGGCGAAGATCGGTGTCGACGCCGCGATGAGCGCCGCGACCGGTATCCCCGAGGGGCCCGGCTTCCACTTCGCGGTCAACAACGCCTGGTACAAGGACAACCGCATCCCACCCCGCGGGTTCACCAACGCGGGGTTCGAATCCGTGCAGGCCGCGCCCGTGGGGCACACCTACGAGGACGGCCAGTATTGGGACGACACGCGGTTCGCGATCCCCGCGGGTGCCACGCAGGCGGAGGTCTATGTCTGGTACCAGCTCGCCTCGCGCGAGTACATCGAGTTCCTGCGCGACGAGAATGTCACCGACAACAGCGGGCAGGTGCTCTACGACGCGTGGGTCGCGACGGGCCGCAGCGCCCCGGTCGAGATGGACGAAGTCACGATCGCCCTCGACCCGGCGGGGGGCTGCAACCTCGCGGACATCGCCGAGCCCTTCGGCGTCCTCGACCTGACGGACATCAACACCTTCATCGCGGGGTTCACGACCCAGGACCCGGTCGCGGATGTCGCCCAGCCTTTCGGGGTGTGGGACTTGTCGGATGTCAACGCCTTCGTCGGCGGCTTCGTCGCGGGCTGCCCGTGAGTCGGCACCCGCGGGTGCCTTGAGAGAGGCGCCGGGTCTCGTGACGCAAGGAGGCGGTGCGTGGTGTTCTGGTACGCGTCAACAGTGCTCGTCGTGGTGCCCCTGCTGTTCTTCGCGACGCTCAGCGTCGTGTGCAGACGGGGCACCGTCGCCCTCGCGAGGACCTACCCGCCCGTCGAGCCCGCCCCCGGCGCACGCTGGGGGCCCTGCCGCGTCCTGATCGTCGGCGACACGAGGCTCGCCGGGGGTGTGCTCGACGCCGCGGCGGACGACTTCGGCCTGCACTGCTGGCCCGCGGGCTGGGCCGAGCACCTCGGCGCCCGCCCCTTCAGCATCCCGTGGCAGGCCTTCGGCGAGGGCATGCGCCCGGGCCGCCTGAAGGGCACGGACCTGCTGGAGGCAACCCTGCCCAACGGTCAGCGTTTCGCGGCGGACGCGAGGTGCTTCAAGGCTGTCGCGGAGGCGCCGGTGGCCTGATCGGCAGCCGACTCAGGCCAACGAAATCACCGGATGCGCCGGCCCCAAATGTCCCCGCCGGGTGTGATTCGTTGGAGCCACGCGCGTGTGCTTCTCGGGCCGCCGAGCACCCGGATCACGCGGTGGCTCTCTGGCAACCGGCACACAGACTGGATCTCGCCGAATGAATGAGCGGCTTCCTCGTCGGTTGTTGTCACGGCGAGGATCACCGTGAACCCGGGTGAGTGGATCGCGACCCCGGTTCCCGAGATCGCGATGAGGGCCGCTCGTCCGTCGAGCGGGCGTTTCAGGAACATCACGAGCGTGCCGATCAGGGGTCGGGACACCAGCAGATCGCCGAGATGTACGCGATGCGAGACAACCTTACAGCAGATGCGCTCCCCCGCGAGTCATCGCTCGATGATTGTGACGCCGAGTTCGAGGTTTGTCGAACGCAGTCGAGTGCACTCTACGCGACGGATCTCACGGCGTGCGACGAATGGGTGATGGAGTGTCTGGCGGGCGGGGGTTTGGTGGGTGCTGGAGGTTGCTTTGTCGGCGGAGTTCTCTGCGGCGCATTCTCGTTCGGGATCGGAGCTCCTCCGTGCTGCATTGTCGGTGGACTCGTGGGATTTGTGGGAGGGTGCTGGGCGACTGTTGAGTTGCAGGCAAGAGAATGCAAACGGACCGCGAATGCCGCGCACTGGAACCGGATGCAAGTTTGCTACGCTCAACGAGACGCCTGTCTCCGCGGCGTCGGTATCGGGTGTCCCTGAACTCACAGAACAGCTTTGGCGATTTGAGCATGATCAGGAATAGGCCGCCCTACTGCCGTTCGTTTCTAAGATCATCGCTTCTGACTGGGGGCATCTTTTGCGTGCTTCTGGGCGGATTGTGGGTTCTGTTCCTGAGAGATTGGCAAGTGGATTGGGCGGAGGCCGCCGCCTCATGTGTCACCGGACTTGGCCTGATTATCTTGCAACTCATGCGTTCGTACTCTTACGAGCGGAGTTTGCGAGCGGTGGAATCAAATGGCTATCGCGCTTGCACCTTCTGCTGTTACGCGGTCGGCGATCCGGAGGCGTCAGTCTGTCCCGAGTGCGGTAACCCGTACTCGCGAGACGAAGCAGAAGCTCTTTGGAGTCATGCCCTCCGTCGGCGGTATCGAAACGCCGATGAATAGAGCGGGCGAATCGCTCTTCATTCCCCGACCGTCTTCTTCCGCCGCAGCACATGGTGGTAGCTCTGCGCGAACCGGTGCGCCTCGTCGCGCACCTGCTGGCAGAGGCGCAGCCCCGCGTTGTTTCGGCTGAGGCGGATGGGCTCGGACTCGCGCTGGATGTAGATCAACTCTTCCTTCTTCGCGAGGCTGATGACCATGGGGGGCTGGACATCCAGCGTCTCGAAGGCCTCCAGGGCCGCGTGGAGCTGACCCAGCCCCCCGTCGATCAGGATGACATCGGGGTAGAGCTCGTCGCCTGTCCCCGCGTCGCGGTAGCGTCGGCTGACGACCTCGCGGATGGACATGTAGTCGTCGTTGCGCCGCGAGCCGGGCAGGTTCTCGAACGACTTGATCCGGTAGCGCCGGTACTCGTCCTTGAAGGGGCGTCCGTCCACGAAGCTGACCTTGCTGCCCACCGTCTCGCCGCCCTGCAGGTGGGCGATGTCGATGCCCTCGATGCAGCGGACGGGCTGGTCGAGCCCCAGCGTCTTCGCGAGCGACTTGGGGCCGGCCTCGGGGTTGATGTACCCGATCTCGGTCTCGGGTTGCCAGCCGTCTTTCCGGTCCGCCCGCTCGTCGAGGCGCTCGATGGCGCGGATCTGATCGCGCAGGGTCGCCGCCTTCTCGAAGTCGAGGTTCGCGGACGCGTCGGACATCTCCTGCTTCATCTCGCGGAGCATTGCCGCCCGCTTGGTGCCCAGGAACTTGGTGAAGCGGTCGATGTCGCGCCCGTAGGCGGTGACGGAGATCGACTCGTTGCAGGGCGCGGTGCACTGCCCGATGCTCGCGAGCAGGCAGGGGCGAAAGCGTTTGTTCTTGGGGTCGCCCTCGACGATGTCGAGCTTGCAGGTGCGGAACTTGAAGACCCGCTGCAGGATCTGCACCGCCTCGCGGAGGTCGCCCGCGTTGGTGAAGGGGCCGAAGATCTTCGCGCCCTTCATCTCGGGCGCCTGCTCGCCCGTCTTCGGGTTCACGCCCGTCGGGTTTCGCGTCACGAAGACACGGGGGTAGTCCTCGCGCTGCGTCACGACGAGGTAGGGGAAGGTCTTGTCGTCCACCAGCCGCGCGTTGTAGTGGGGCTTGATGTCCTTGATCAGGCGGTTCTCGGTGAGCAGCGCCTCCCACTCGCCCGAGCACACGAGCGTATCGAACGAATGCACCTCGTCGAGCATGCGCTGCTTCTTGGGCCCCAGGTCCGCGCTCGGGACGAAGTACGACGAGACCCGATCGGGCAGCTTGCTTGCCTTGCCCACATACAGCACCACGCCCTTGTGGTCCTTCATCAGGTACACGCCGGGAACAGGCGGCAGGTCGCGGGCGGCGCGGTTCAGGCGCGCCAGCCGCTCGTCGCGCGACTCGGTCCCCCATGGGGGCGGGGCGTCCGCGGGGAGGTAGCCCTCCTCGTCGAGCTCGCCGGGAATGTGGGGATCAGGATCGTCGGGCACGGCGGATCGTATTCGCGACGAAGAGGAAGCCGGTTTCGCCCCCGGTTCAGCCCTTCTGCGCGTTCCTCACCCGGTCATCCGCGAAGATGTCCAGGGGCTCGTGGTCGTCGTCCAGAGGCGGCGCGAGACAGAGCGCAAAGACGATCCCCGTCACGCTCGCCGCCGTGGCGCTGACATGCAGCGTGTCGAAAGGGGTCGCCAGCGCCAACCCCACCAGCGCGAACATGGGCCCGGCGTGGTAGGTCCCCAGGCCGTGCTTGCTCGCGTTCCGCCACGCATCGCGGAGTGTGAAGCCGAACACCGCGAGGAGGAGGGCGACGCCCACGAGCCCGTTCGACGCGGCAACATGCAGCAGCGTGTCGTGCGCGTGCCCCGAGGTCGCGACGCGGTCACCCTCGCCCCGGCGCCGCGTCATCCAGTCGCGGAAGCCGCCCGTCCCCACGCCCAGCACCGTATGGGCCCGCACCGCCGCGAGCGCCCCGCTCTTCATCGCGATGCGCGCGCCGGTGTCCCCCGTCACCTCCCCGCTCATCGCGTCGCGGACCTGCGTCCGGGCCGCACCGAGCCGGTCCGCGATCGGACCCCGCAGCGCGAACCCCACGACCAGGAACGAGCACACCAGCGCCATGAACGCGAGCGCCGTCCCGCCCCGCCCCTTGCCCCGCACCCCCGCGCGGATCATCGCGAAGACCCCCGCGCCCATCGTCAGCAGCACGCCCGCAATCCACCCGCCGCGTGAGCCCGTCATCGCGAGCCCGCCCGCCGTCACGAAGACCCCCATGATCGCGACCACGCGCCCGCGACCCGAGCCCATGAGGGCCCGGGGCAGGTGGAGCCCGATCGCCGCGGCGAGAATCGTCCCCGCGACCGCGGGGTCCCACCAGCCGCTCATCCGCTCGGGCAGGCGCCCGAACCGCAGCGCCTCGGGCCCGCCCCCGTGCAGCGCCCACGCGTTCAGCAACTGGACCGCGTTCCCGATGAGGAACCCGACGCACAACGCCGCGATGATGTGGATCCGCCCCGTCGTCGTCACGCGCAGCGCGGGCGTGAGCAGCAGCGCGAGCGCAAAGAACCGGACCGTCCCGACCTCGTCGATCCCGAGCCCCCGATCGGGCGACCACGCGAGCCCGAGCGCGAGCCATCCATAGAACGCGAGCAGCGCGAGGAACGCGGGCCTCGCGAGCGTCTGTTTCCAAAGGTGCCGGGTGCGATGGGCCATCGGCACGAAGAACAGCGCGGGCGGGATGACCGCGATCTCCGCGAGCGAGGTCGGCATCGTCGCGAGCACCGCCGCGAGCACGCCCGTCCAGACATACCCGCGCACCCAGCGCCGTTCCCACACCGGAAGCGGGCGGGCGGAATCCAGCGTCTGTCGCGGTTCGTCATGCATGCGCCGCGATCCTACCCCGGTATGCTGCCCCGATGAGCAGCACCGCCCCATCCGACGCGAAACCCGCGACACCCAGGCAGTATCTCGACAGCCTCCCCAAAGACCGCCGCGACGCGATCCAGGCGATCCGCAGGACGATCAACGCCCGCAGGGACAAGAGGCTCAAAGAGGGCATCCAGTACGGCATGCTCGGCTGGTGCGTGCCCCACACCGTCTACCCCGCGGGCTATCACTGCGACCCGAGCCAGCCCCTCCCCTTCGCGAGCGTTGCATCGCAGAAGAACCACATCGGGATCTACCTGTTCTGCCTCTACACCGACGAAGCCGAGCAGGCCCGCTTCGTCAAGGCCTGGAAGGCGACTGGCAAGAAGCTCGACATGGGCAAGTCCTGCATCCGCATCAAGAAGATCGAGGATGTCCCGCTGGATGTGCTGGGCGACGCGATCGAGCGGATGACCTGCGAGAAGTTCATCAAGGTCTACGACCAGCGGTGGGGGGGCGCCGCGAAGCCGAGTGCAAAGAAGGCGGCGTCCCGGAGGACGCCCGCGAAGAAGACCGCCCCGAAGAAAGCCGCGTCAAAGAAGACCACCAAAAAGAAGCCCTCCACAAAGAAGACCACGAAAAAGAAGGCGGTCACGAAGAAGCCTGCAGCAAAGAAGAAGCCCGCGACGAAGAAAGCCGCCCGCAAGGCGACGGCACGAACCCGTTCGCGTTGACGGGCGCACGCCCTCGCTCTTCCGCGCTCGCTAGGCTTGCCCATGCCCCCGGGACTCGCCAAGAAACAGCAGCTCCTGAGCAGCGCCCAGAAGCGCTTCGCGCAGGGGCGTTATCACGAATCCGCGAAGGCGTACGCGGAGCTGCTCAAGCTTGAGCCCAAAAACCCCGGGGTCATCTTCAACCTGGGCTCCGCCCTCATGCTCGCGGGCGACCCCGCCTCGGGGGTGCGTCACATCGCGCGGGCCGTCGCGATGAAGCCGGGCGAGGCCGAGTACCTCGCCCAGCTCTCGATCGCCCAGCGCCAACTGATGAAACTCGATGAAGCCGACCGCGCCAGCGCCCAGGCGGTCGAGGCGGACCCGTCCAGCCCGTTCGCGAACTGGGCCCGCGCCGATTACCTCCGCGTCGCGGGCCGCTACCGCGAGGCCTTCGATCTGCTCGACCCGCTCGCGGCTCCCGACGCCGACGCGACCCTGCTGATCGTCTACGCGGGTGTCGCGCGCCGGTTCGGAAAAGCCGACGAGGCGGTCGAGCTGCTCCGAGCGGTCGCGTCGCGAGAGGGGCTCGCGCCCAACACCCGCGCCGAGGCACTCTTCGCGCTGGGCGACCTGCTCGACAAGCTCGCCCGCTACGACGAGGCGTTCGCCGCCTTCGAGGAGGCGAACACGCTCCGCCGCAGGCCCTACCCCGCGGACCAGCTGCCAGCCGAGATCGACACGCTGATCGAGGCGTGGTCGCCCGAGCGACTCGCGTCCCTCCCGCGTTCCTCAATCACCGACGAACGCCCCCTGTTCATCGTGGGCATGATGCGATCGGGCAGCACCCTGTGCGAGCAGATTCTCTCGAGCCACCCCGCCGTCTTCCCGGGGGGCGAGCTCGACTTCATGCGCGACGCGCACGAGAACCTGCTGGGGAGGCACGGGGGCGATCTCGTCGCGGCCGTCGAGGCGGGCGCCGTCAACGAGAAGTCACTGACCCGCGCCGGGAGGGCGTACCTGCAGAAGGTCCAGAAGCTCGCGGGCCGCGACGCGCGCCGCGTCACCGACAAGATGCCCTACAACTGGCGCCATCTCGGGCTCATCAGCCTCATGTTCCCGGGCGCCCGCGTCATCCACACCGTCCGCGACCCGCTCGACACCTGCCTGTCGTGCTACTTCCACGAGTTCCACGGGTCGCACGAATACGCTCAGGACCTGCATGCCCTCGGTGTGTACGCACGCGAGACCCGCCGGATGATCGAGCACTGGAAGCGTGTCCTCCCGATCCCGATCCACGACCTTGTTTACGAATATCTGCTCGACGACCAAGAGCGAGTGACGCGCGGGCTCATCGAGGCCGCGGGCCTCGAGTGGGACGACGCCTGCCTGCGGTTCCACGAGAACCGCCGCGCCGCGGTGACCCACAGCAACGAGCAGGTCCGCGAGAAGCTGTTCACGAGTTCACGCGCGAGGCACCGGAACTACGAGCGCCACATCGGTGCTTTGCGAAACGCGCTGGCTTGCGTTGAAGACAACTAGCAGGACTCGTGATTGATCGTCCTCTAGTACTCTCGGATATCCCCAGCGAAGACCACGCCCGTGCCCGAACAGATCGGGCAAACAGGGTCTCGACCGTCACGGTCCTTCGTGCCATCACCACCGCATCGGCCGCAGGTGATGAACGGCTCCGATACGAAAACCGTGCCGACACCGTCACAAACCGGACACGGAGGATCTCGCCCATCCCGGTCCTTCGTCCCCGTTCCACGGCAGCGGGCGCACTTGATAGTCACCTTCGCCATGTTCGATTACTCCCACTCGATCGTCGCGGGCGGCTTGCTCGAGATGTCGTAGACCACGCGGTTCACCCCGCGCACCTCGTTGATGATCCGGTTGCTGATCCGCGCCAAGACATCGAACGGGATCCGCGCCCAGTCCGCGGTCATGAAGTCCTGCGTCTCCACCGCGCGGATCGCGACGACGCGCTCGTAGGTCCGCCCGTCCCCCATCACGCCCACGCTCTGGATCGGCAGCAGCACCGCGAACACCTGGCTCGTCCGCCGGTACAGCTCCGCCGCCACGATCTCCTCGAGCAGGATCTCGTCGCACTCGCGCAGCACATCGAGCTTGTCTTTCGTGATGTCGCCAAGCACCCGCACCGCCAGGCCCGGCCCCGGGAACGGGTGCCTCCAGACGATCTGGTCGGGAACCCCCAAAACCTCCCCGAGCTTGCGGACCTCGTCCTTGAACAGGTCCCGCAGCGGCTCGATCAGGTCGAACCCCAATTCCGCCGGCAGGCCGCCCACATTGTGGTGCAGCTTGATGTTCGCGGAGTTGCCCGCGTGCCCGTGCCCGCTCTCGATCACATCGGGATAGAGCGTCCCCTGCGCGAGGAAATGCGCATCGGGCAGGTCGTGCGCCGCCTCCTTGAACACCTCGATGAACCGGTGCCCGATCCGCCTCCGCTTCTCCTGCGGGTCGTCGATCCCCGCGAGATCCCCGAGAAACTGCTCGGACGCGTCCACGACCCGCAGATCGATGTGGAAGTGATCGCGGAAGGTCGTCTCGACGAGGTCGCGCTCGTTCTTGCGCAGCAGCCCGTTGTCCACGAACACGCAGGTCAGCTGGTCGCCGATCGCCTTGTGGATCAGCGCCGCCGCGACCGACGAATCCACCCCGCCGCTCAGCCCGCAGATCACACGCTTGTCGCCCACCCTCGCCCGGATCTTCGACGCCTGCTCGTCCGCGAACTCCGACATCCGCCAGGTGCCCCGGCACCCGCAGATCTCGTACAGAAAGTTGCGGAGCATGTCCGTCCCGTGCGGCGTGTGCGTCACCTCGGGGTGGAACTGCACGCCCCGGAACAGGCCATCCTCCGAGCGCACCGCCGCGTAGGGGCAGGTCTTCGTCGACGCGGTCGCGACGAGGCCCGCGTTCTCGAGCCCGGTGATCTGATCCCCGTGCGACATCCAGACCGTCGTGTGCCCCGGGATCGCGTGGAACAGCGTGCCCCGCCCCGCGTTGTCGGCGCCCACATCCAGCGACGCGCGACCGAACTCCCGGTGCTCGGCGCGATCGACCCGCGCCCCCATCAGCTTGCACGCCAGCTGCATCCCGTAGCAGATCCCGAGCACCGGCACGCCCAGCGAGAAGATCGCCGGATCGCAGCTCGGCGCCCCCTCGTCGTCCACGCTCGAAGGACCGCCCGACAAGATGATCCCGCGCGGCTGCATGGCCCGGAGCTCATCTGCCGATATGCTCGGGTGCACCAGCACCGCGTACACCCCGGCCTCGCGGGCCCGGCGCGCGATCAACTGGGCCGTCTGCGACCCGAAGTCCAGGATCGGGACCACCTCGTCCCGCAGCCCGCCGGTGTCGCCCGGCTTTGCCGAATGGAGCGTCTCGTGCTCGCCGCTTGCCATCGTTTCCTCACCCGTGACAACCGACCCCGCGGGGGGCGGACGCGTGGTGCCTCGCCCGGAACGGCCCGCGGGGGGGAATCCCGACAATACGCGCCACGCCTCCCCGGGTCGATCCTCCGGCCTGTGATCCTTCTGTTCAGCCCGCTCCCGCTCGCCGCGTGCGTCCCCTCCACCCCGCAGGGCTTCGATTCACCCGACCCGATCAGCCGCCTCTCTGCGATCTCCGACGCGGGTTCGACCCGCGACGAGCGCGCGATCCCGGACCTCGTCGAGCAGCTCGAGAGCGCCGACCCCGGCGCCCGTCTCCTCGCGATCCGCTCGCTGGAACGCATCACCGGGCAAACGCTCGGGTATCATCACGCCGATCCCTGGTGGGCGCGAGCCGCCGCCGTCCGGCGCTGGCGCCGGTGGATTCAGGAAAACCACTCCCCCAAACAGGCAGAAGACCGAGCCGGGGAGATGGAAGACGAGGGCTGAGCGATCGACGCCCGGCCGCCCCTCCCGACGACACGATGCACGACGACCCGCACATCGAGATCCGCCTCGTCAGCGACCCGATCTACCTCTCGGGCGCGCGGGAACTCGTCAGCTCCGTTGCCCGCCGCCTCGGGTTCGATGATCTCCAGTGCTCCAAGATCGCGCTCGCCGTCGACGAGGCGCTCTGCAACATCATCCGCCACGGCTACGACCGCGCCGCGGACAAGCCCATCTGGATCCGACTCTGGCCCGACGACCGCGACGAGGACGGCACCCCGCGCGGCCTGCGCCTCCAGATCGACGACGAGGCCCGCCAGGTCGAGCCCGAGCAGCTCAAGGGGCGGGACCTCGACGACATCCGCCCCGGGGGGCTCGGGGTCCACATCATCCGCGAAGTCATGGACGAAGTCGTCTACAGCAAGCGTGAGACCAAGGGGATGCGTCTCACGATGACCAAGCACGCGCCCGGGTCCGCCGGGCACGCTTCGGACGCGCCGCACGACGCGACGCAGGGGGAAGCCGACGCATGAGCGATCAACAGATCCGGGTCGAAACACGCGGGAGCGCGGTCATCGTCTCGCCCGAGGGCGACATCGACATGAGCCGATCGCCCGAGTTCCGAGCAGCCCTCCGCGAGGTCAACGACCAGAAGCCCGACACCCTCGTCGTCAATCTCGACAAGGTCGGCTACATGGACTCGTCCGGCCTCGCGACCCTCGTCGAGTGCATGCGCACCGCAAAGGGCAACAAGACCGAGATGATCCTCTGCGGCATGAACGAACGCGTCAAAGCAATCTTCGAGATCGCAAGACTCGACCAGTTCTTCCGCATCGAGCCCACGCTCGATGACATCGAAGGCCTCTGATCCGGTACCCTCTGGGCCGCATGCCCCCGACCGACGACAACCCGCGAGCGACCAGGAACGGGCTCCCGCTTCGCGGCCTGCTCATCGTCCCAGTCCTCGAGATCGTCGGGCGCAAGACCCGCACCGCCCTCGACCAGATCGGCGGGCTCGTCTACCTCTTCTGGGACATGCTCGTCTGGATCTGGCGCGGCCTCACCCGCCCCAAGGTCCGCATCGGACGCACCGCCGTCGTCACCCAGATCGTCCGCGTCGGTGTCCGCTCCATCTTCATCGTCTCCCTCGTCTCGGGCGTCGTCGGGCTCATCCTCGCCCTCCAACTCTCGCCCCCCCTCGACGAGTTCGGCCAGCGTCCCCTCATCGCCAACATCATCGGGGTCGCCGTCCTCCGCGAACTGGGCCCCCTCATCGGCGCGATCGTCCTCACGGGGTTCGCGGGCGCGTCGATCGCCGCCGAGATCGGCACCATGGTCGTCAGCGAGGAGATCGAGGCCCTCGAGGCCCACGCGCTCAACCCCGTCCGCTTCCTCGTCGTCCCGCGCGTGCTCGCCAGTGTGCTGAGCATGACCGCCCTGGGCGTCATCGCGAGCAGCGTCGCGATCCTCTGCGCCCTGCTCATCTCCGTCACGATCCTCGAGATCCCCTACGCAACCTTCACCAGCAACCTCGTCGATCAGGTCAAGCTCAGCGACTTCATGTCCGGGTTCATCAAGGGAGGCGTCTTCGGCCTGCTCATCGGCCTCATCGCCTGCCACAACGGGCTCGCCGTCTCGGGAGGCGCCGCGGGCGTCGGCAACGCGACCACCAACACCGTGGTGCAGTCCGTCGTCGCGATCATCTTCGCCGACCTCGTCTTCACCGCCGCCTTCTTCGCGTTGGGCCTCGTCTGACCGCGCCGAGCCGGGTCGCCGGGCGATGCCGCAGCGTCAGACCTTGACCTTCACCCACCCGCCCTGCACGAACCGCGCCGTGAAGATCAGCCCGCGCAGCACAAGGTCGATGCACATCCCGATCCACATGCCCCACAGGCCCTGGATGAAGAAGTCGTCGGGCATCGGGTTGGGGATCACCAGCCACGCCCCCGCACCGTCCCCCGCGCCGCCCAGCACGATGTCCGCCCCGCTCAGCAGGAACGCGAGCGGCAGGCGGATCAGGTAGGTCGACACCCAGGTCATCCCCATCACGACCTTCACATCCCCCGCGCCGCGCATCGCCGTCCGGAAGACGATCCCCAGCGCGAAGGGCACCTGCACCCACCCGCAGATGAACAGCAGCACGGGCGTCGCCTCCAGGTGCTCGGGCTGCTGGGTCAGGAATCCCACCAGCACCTCCGGGATCGTCACGAACGCGACCCCGAAACTCAGCATGATCGCCGACGCGATCAGCGCGCAGGTCAGCACGCTCCGCTTCGCCATGTCAGGCCGGCGCGCCCCGAGGTACTGCCCCGCGAGCGTCGCCGCCGCTGTCCCCATCGCGAAGCCCGGCAGGAAACTCATCGCCTCGATCCGGATCGCGATCATGTGCGCCCCGAGCAGCCCCGCCGAATCCCCCGACGCCAGCGCCTGCGCGCTGATCACCCCAACCATCACGATCAGGATGAAGTTGCCAAGCCACATCCCGCTCGTCTCGAGAAAGTTCGGCCAGCTCAGACGAAGCAGACGCTTCACCGTGATCCAGTGCGGCTTCAGCCTCCGTCGCAGCAGCGTGATGCCCCAGGTCCCGCGCCACGCCATCGTCATCAGGATCGCCGCCCCGACCACATCGCCCGCGACCGTCCCCAGCGCGATCCCGAGGATCCCCATGTCGATCGACAGCGGGTTCGCGAGCACGACCTCGTTCAGCACCGTCTCGCCCTGCACGACCGTCCGCGTGACATCCACCCCGCTCAGCAGGAAGCTCACCACGATGTTGACCACATTCCGCGCCGCCATCGCGTACAGCGGGCGTCGGCTGTCCCCCGCCCCCCGCGCACACGCGATCAGCACGAACAGCATCGACGCACCGGGGACACCGAACGCGATCACCGACATGTAGGTCGTGAACGCGTCCGCCGCCCCCTCCGTCATCCGAAGCACCGACGCGACCGGGCCCGCGAGCAGCAGCACCCCCGTCGCCGTCAACGCCCCCGCGACCAGCCCAACCAGCACCGCCTGCCCCAGCACCGTGTTCGCCGCCGCCATCCGGCCCGCGCCCACCGCCCGGCTGATCAGCGCCGTCGCCCCGACGCCCACCGCCATGATCACCAGCCCGATGAACCACATGATGTACGACGCGCCCGCGATCGCGTCCGCCTCGTCCACCCCAAGCCCCGCCGCGAGCACCGTGTCCGTCAGCCCAACCAGGCTGTTCAGGAACGACTCGATCATCACGGGCCACGACAGCGCCCAGATCGCCGCACCCATCCCCAAACCCGCCAGCCGGCCCGCGCGGAAGGTCCCGTCCTCGTTCAGCCCCTGAGGCTTCCGCAGCGCGGGCGCCCCGCGACCCGTCTCCTCGACGCCGACCACGCCCTCCTCGCCGGGGTCCACATCGCGCTCCACGACGCGCGCATCCACACGCCCGTTCTGGACGGGCCCCGCATCCACCCCGATGTCCCGCTGACGATCGCTCAAGCCGCTGCTCCGAGAGGGCGGATGCTACGGCCCATCCCACCCCGAGCCGTGACCGCTCACTTCGGTTTTCCGCTTGCGGGGATGCACCCCGTCCTCTAGCCTGCTCGCGTTCCGGTCGTCCCGACCCCGGGAAGAGGCGGTCCTCCGAGCGTCCGCGCTCAGCGGGTCCCGATCTCCCGAGGCGGGCAATCCGTTCGTGCTGGGGAAGAAAAGGGGGGGCGCGTGCCCGGGGAACAGAAGACCTGCGTGATCTGCGGCGCCGATGTCACCGACAAGCCGCGGATCAAGGACAGCAAGGGCCGATACGCCTGCAAGGCCTGCGCCGAGCAGAAGGCCCGCGCCGCGAAAGCCAAGCAGCAGGGGGGCGCGTCCAAGCCCGCCGCCGCCGCCGCGGGCGGCGCCGGCATGATGGAGCAATGGCTCTCCGAATCCACGGAGGGCAAAATCGCCCTCGGCGCCGTCGAGCAGCCCCGGTGCCCCAAGTGCGAGCACCCCATGATGCCCGACTCCGTCGTCTGCATGGGCTGCGGCTTCAACACCCAGTCGGGCAAGAAACTCCACACCAGGATTCAGAAGGCCGACAAGGACAAGTCCGCCGGGGGCGGGGGCGCCTCGCTCGGGGAAGGCAACACCCCGATCATCATCGCCTTCGTCGCCGCGATCGGGCTCATCGCCGGCGCCGCCACACTCGGGGAAATGGGCGTCGTCCCCGCCGCCGTTGCCGGGCTCTGGTTCCTCGGCGCATGGATCATGATGATCGTCGCCGCCTTCCAGGACGGCGACAACAAGTGGGGCATCTTCGCCCTCTGCGGCCTCGTCCCCTGCCTGGGCCTCCCCCTCGCCCTCGCGTTCACCTTATACTACTGCACCGTCGGCAGCACACGCGCCGCGTGGAAGGCGAACTACTGGCTCGCGATGCTCGCCTACATCGGCGCGTACGCAGCCGTGATGATCAACAACCCGGAGATGTTCGCCAGCGACTTCTGAACGGGCGACCCGCGCTCACCCCGTCAGCAGATCGAGCAACTCCGGGATCCCCTGCGCCCGCGTCGCGACCGTTTCCACGATCGCTCGCTTGCCCGCGATGTCCTTCAGATCGCGCATGAGCTCGTTCTCCCCCGGGTGGTCCGCCTTGTTGCACACGAACAGGTCCGCGATCTCCAGGATCCCCGCCTTGTCCATCTGCACCGCGTCCCCCATGCCCGGCGTGAGCACAACCGCCGTGCTGTCCACATGCTCGCGGATCTTCACCTCGTTCTGCCCCGCGCCCACCGTCTCGACGAACACCGTGTCGAACGCGTCCGCCCCCTCGCACGCCCCACCGATCAGCTCGATGATCTCGTCCACCGCGTGGTAGTCCTCGCCCCCGATCGCGAGCGAGCGATAGAAGACTTTCTCCCCCAGGTTGTTGAAATCCACCCGCAGGCGATCGCCCAGCAGCGCCCCACCGGTGATCGGGCTCTTGGGGTCGAACGCGACGATCGCGCACCGCCCCTCCGCCTCCCCGCTCTCCACGCGCCGCGCGTGCTCGCCCACCAGTTGCGCCACAAGCGTGCTCTTCCCCGCGCCGGGAGAGCCCGTGATCCCGATCACACGCTTGGGCCGACGCTTCGGCGCACCCGCCCGCCGCACCCCGTCGTTGTGCAACCGGCTGATGTCCCGCGCCAGCTGCGCGCAGGGGTGACCGCTCGCGACCGTCTCACCCAGGTCCTCCGTCGCCCCCTTCACCGCGTTGACGATGTCCAGCAGCCCCGTCCCCGTCGGGAAGCACGCCGCCACGCCCTTCTCTTTCAGCGTCTCGATGTCCTCCTGGGGCAGGATCCCGCCCATGTACACCGGGATGTCCGGACGACCCACGGCCTTGAGCGATTCGAGCAGCTTGGGACCCAGCGTCAGGTGGCTGTTGCTCATCATGCTCGCCGCGATGACATCGCAGTCCTCGTCGCGGGCCGAGATCGCGAGAGACATGGGCGTCTGCCACAGCCCCGAGTAGATGACATGCGCGCCGCTGTCCCGCAACGCCCGCGCGATCACCTTCACCCCCCGGTCGTGCCCGTCCAGGCCCATCTTGCCCAGCAGCACCCGGGGACGGTGGGGGAGATCCCCGCACCGGTCGGTCTTCTCAAACTCGTGCGTCGCGGTCGTCAGCGTCTTGGCCATCGTTTCAGCATCCAGTCGCGTGGGGTATCAAAAAGAAAGCGACCCAAGCGTAGGAGACCCCCCTCCGCCTGGGTCAGCACAAGCCGCCATCGAACCGTTGATCGGCTCTAGAGACCAACAGCCGCACTAGTGCGGCACTTCCTTCACCGCGTTCCGGTTCCACGCCGGCACCCGCATCACGATCGCCTCGCCGTCCTCGGGCGCCCGCTCGATGTCGCACTGGCAGCTCAGCCGGCTGTTGATCTGGATCCCCGGCGCTTCCTCCACCCGGTCGTCCTCCGCCTCCGTCGCCTCGCTCAGGCAGTCCATGCCCTGCTCGACATACACATGGCAGGTCGAGCACGCGCACACACCCCCGCACGCGTGCTCGATGTTCACACCATTCCGGATCGCGACCTCGAGCAGGTGTTCACCCTTCGCCGCCATCACCGCGTGCTCCGCGGTGTCCGAGCCGTCCTCGTTCAATGAGGCCGGGTCCTCCAGGATGATCTTCACCGGGATCTCCATCGGACCCTTGGGATGATCGCTCGCCTTCATGTGCATGGTCGGAATCCTCGCTGCGTTGCCCGCCGATCCGCGCCGGGACTGTCCCGCGGGGCCGAGCCCACACAGGCGTCCGCCGTCCGCATCCAATCGGTTCGAATCGGAGTCAATAGTCTGGAACGATTCTAGGAAGCCAGGTTCACCGATTCACCCGCGGCCCAACCGCAAACTGCCGCGCCGACCCACGGGAGCCCGTCGCGCCCCCCGGCGCAGCCCCATTCCCCGTCGCCCGTTCCCCATTCCGTCCCCCCCTCCACCTATTCTTTCCAATGACCGTGGCCCCCGACGACCGCCCATCCCGCGCCGACGCCCCGCCCGCGCCGGGCGATGGACGGATCGTGTTCAGCGTCGTCGCACCCGCCCACAACGAGGAGGGGAACATCCCCGATCTCGTCGACCGCGTAGGCGCTGCCTGTGAGTCGATGGGCCTCCGCTTCGAGTTCATCATCGTCGACGATGGATCGACCGATCAGACCCGCGCCCGCGTCACCGAGGCGATGCAGACCAGGCCCTGGCTCCGCTGCGTCGCCATGACCAACACCCCGCCCGGCAAAGGCAACGGCCAGTCCGCCGCCTTCCACGCCGGCTTCCGCGCCGCCCGGGGCGACCTCATCGCCGTCCTCGATGCCGACCTCCAGAACGACCCCGCCGACTATCCCGCGCTCTACAAGGCGATGCTCGAAGAGAACGCCGACTTCGTGCAGGGCGACCGCTCCGCCGCCCGCCGCCAGGGCGACGCGTGGATCCGACAGGTCGGGTCCATCGTCGGACGCAAGTTCCGCCTCTGGCTCCTGGGCGACCGCATCACCGACACAGGCTGCTCCCTCCGCATCATGAAACGCGAGATCGCCCTGCAACTCCCCCTCGAGTTCAGGGGTGCCCACCGCTTCATCCCAGCCGTCGCCAACCAATTGGGCTACAAGGTCATCGAACGCCCCGTCAGCCATCATCACCGGCAGCACGGCGAGACCAAGTACGGCATGGGCATCATGAAGCGGGCCATCCCGGGCCTCATCGACTGCTTCGCGATCCGCTGGATGCGCAGCCGACGCAGGCCCACCACCCACACCCTCATCGAGCCCGAGCCGCCCCACAACACCAGGTCGCACGAAACCGAGCACCCGACCACGACCGGGGCGCACGCATGAAGCCGGGCCCCGTCCTCGCGATGATCGCCCTCATCCTCGTGGGCATGTGGCTCGTCCTCCAGCCCACGCTCTCCCGCGAGGCGTACGACTATGCCCTCCGCATCGGCGCGGTCGAGATCCACGCCGAGCAGGCAGAGGACGGCTACCGCTTCGTCGAACCCGAGCGCCTCGCGGATCTGGGTGTCCTCCCCCCGGCGCAGTTCCTCGCCGCGATCGACGCCGAGCGGGAAGCGTGGGAAGCCCGCCCCCAGATCGAGCAGACGCTCCTGGGCTTTTTCAACATCACAAGCTGGACCAACTTCGTCTGGGTCGCCGTGGGCCTGGGGGGGCAGATCGCCTTCTTCGGCCGGATGATGATCCAGTGGGTCACCAGCGAGAATAAGCGCCAGTCCGTTGTCCCCGAGATGTTCTGGTGGTTCAGCCTGATCGGGGGTGTCTGCCTGTTTACCTATTTCGTCTGGCGCGTCGACTTCGTGGGCGTGCTCGGGCAATCCACGGGAGTGGTGATCTACGCCCGGAATCTCCGATTGATCCACAAGCAGCGCCGCCGCGAGGCCCGCGCCGCGACCAACCCCGACCCCAACGAGGACCCCGCCCATGCGCGTGCTGCTGGATGACAAAGAGATCGAGTGTGAACCCACGACCATCGCCCGCGCGATCGACCTCGCCCGCGAAGCCGCCGCCGCCGAGGGACGCATCGTCATCGAGGTCATGGGCGACGGTCATGCCGTCCAGCAGGCGATGCTCGACCACCCCCCCGAGGACACCGCGGGGTTCGCCGAGCTCAAGCTCGTCACCGCCGACCCCGGCGCCTTCGTCTCCGTGACTCTCGCCGACACCCACCAGCTCCTCGACGCCGCGACCGAGGCCCACCAGCGCGCCGCCGATGAACTCGTCGCCGGCAATCGCGAGGACGCCATCGCCCCGCTGCGCGAGGCCCTCGAGTCCTGGGCCGTCGTCCGCGATGTCGTCGAGAAATCCGCCGCCCTGCTCAGCGTCGATCCCCGCACCGTCCAGACCGAAGCCGGCACGGGCGACGCGATCATCGACGCCCTCACCGCCACCCTGGGCGAGATCAAGCAGGCCCTCGTGCGACAGGACGACGGCGCCCTCTCCGACACCCTCGCCTACGAAATGCCCGAGCAGGTCGACCGCTGGCGCGCCATGCTCCGCTCCCTCGAGCAGACCGCCGCCGCCGGCCGCGCCTGATCCCGGGGCAAAGACCCGACCCCGAGCCCCCCAAAGCAGGTAGGATTCCTCCGCGCCGAAGACGATCGGCGACCCGCGTGAGCCGACCCGAGCCCTCCCCAACCGTGCCGACCGACCCCAACACAGACGAGCCCTCCCTCGCATCGCCCCCGGATGCCGGTGCGCACCCGGTCGATCGCCTGATGGACCGCGCCTCCCACGCACTCGCGGAAACCCGCTATTTCGACGCCGCGAACCACGCCGCCCACGCCCTCAACCGCGCCCGCCGGGAAAACGACTTCGAACGCATGGCACGCATCTGCCTCCCGCTCCAGGAGGCCAGACGACAGATCCGCCAGCTCGCCACCGACACCGGCATCGTCCGCCTGATCGCCCACCCCGACGACATCCGGGGATCGCTCGAGCCCGCGTGCTACCTCATCCAGCCCCCCATGATCGGCGCCGACGCCCGCGTGCTGCGCGAGACCGCCTTCAAGCGCCGTGTCCCCGTCTCCGTCCTCGCCCGCGAGCCCCTGACCCGAAAAGGCCTCTGGCCCATCGTGGGCGTCGGGGAAATCTCTGTCCGCGTCCAGATCGACCCGCCCGTCCCCCTCGACCGCGTCGACGACCACATCACCAAGGACCGGTTCGAGGGCGACATCCCCCTCGCCTGGTTCGAGGCCGCGGGCGAGGCCCTGGGCGACAGCGCCATCGACAAGCTCGCCCCGGGGCTCCACCCGCACTGGCGCGTCGATGAACTCATGGAGGCCCTCGAGGCCGTCCCCGAGCACGAGAAACTCCACCAGGCCCTCGCCAAGGCCTGTCGGGAAGCGGTGGGGGTCGAGCCACCCCGCGGCCGCCGCCCCTCCGCCCTCGACAACCCGTTCAGTTTCTGATCTCCACGCGGCCGCGAACGCTCTCCGTCGTCCGCCGAAGGCTCCCAGCGTCGTACACTCCGCCCGTGCAGGGTTCCCGACTGACCATCGTGCTCGCGTTCATCGCG
This sequence comes from Phycisphaerales bacterium UBA7812, assembly GCA_002480345.1. Lineage (GTDB taxonomy): Bacteria > Planctomycetota > Phycisphaerae > Phycisphaerales > UBA1924 > UBA1926. The sequence goes on from DLBY01000176.1 coordinate 51,957, forward strand.
TTCGCCGTCCTGCTGGGCGTCCCCTTCCTCACGCGCCTCGGCACCGAGACCCACGCCTCGGATGGACGCCGCCTGATCGTCGTCACCCCCCATGTCCAGCAGATCCAGGACGAGTTCGCCGCCGCGTTCAACCGCTGGCACGAGCGCAACTTCGGGGAGCCCGTCTTCGTCGACTACCGCATCCCGGGCGGCACCAGCGAGATCCGCCGCCAGCTCACCGCCGAGTACCGCGCCCGCCTCGCCGATCCTGCCGCCTACACCCTCGAGCCCACGGGCGACCCCGAGCGCCCCTGGGAGGTCGCGATGGCGCCGGGCACCATCGGCACCGACCTCATGTTCGGAGGGGGCTCCTACGACCACGGCACCCTCGCCCAGGGCGTCACCGCGACCCTCCGCACCCCCCAGGGCGACGAGGTCGAACTCACCGTCCCCCTCTCCGTCCCCGCCGGGCTGAGCGACCGCGAACTCCAGGACATCTTCGGCGACAACCACATCGGCACCCAGACCCTCTACGACCCCGACCAATACTGGATCGGCACCGCCCTCTCCTCCTTCGGCATCATCTCCAACAACGACATCCTCCAGCGCCTCGGGGTCCCCACCCCCGACGCCTTCGAGGACCTCACCGACCCGAGACTCTTTGGATGGGTCGCCCTCGCCGACCCCCGGCAGTCGGGCTCCATCACCACCACCTTCGATTCCATCCTCGGCAACTACGGCTGGGACGAGGGCTGGCGCATCCTCCGCGAAGCCTGCGGCAACGCCCGCTACTTCACCGCCCAGTCCACCAAGCCCCCCGCCGATGTCGCTTCCGGGGACGCCGCCGTCGGGCTCGCGATCGATTTCTACGGGCGCGGCCAGGCCCAGACCGTCGCCGAAGCGGGCGATCCCGACCGCGTCGCCTACATCGATCCCCCGGGCGAGGTCTACATCGACGCCGACCCGATCAGCATCCTCCGCGGAGGCCCCGACCCCGAGCTCGCCCGCCGCTTCCTCCGCTTCGTCCTCTCCGAGGAGGGCCAGGCCCTCTGGCAGTTCAACGCCACCTCCCGAGCCGCGGGCGCCGACAACCCCCTCGGCCCGGGCGGCGAGCCCATGGGCCCCGAGCGCAGCGAACTCCGCCGCATGCCCATCCGCCGCAGCATGTACGCGAACTACTTCGAGTACTTCAAAGACCCCGTCGTCCCCTTCGACATCGCCACCGATGTCGCCAACCCCGGCTGGCGCACGGGCGTCCAGATGATGATGGGCGCCTTCGGCATCGACACCGCCCCCAAGTGCCGGCGCGCCTGGGGCGCGATCATCGACGCCTCCGTCGATCCCGATTTCCCCCCAGAGGTCCTCGCCGCGATGCGCGACCGCTTCCACGCCTTCCCGTTCACCCCGGTGGAGCGCGAGGGCGCGCCCGCCGAGTGGGTCCCCTTCACCGAGGCGACCTACCGCACCGTCCGCAACCAGTGGCGCGACCCCGTCCGCGAGTCACGCCTCCGCATCCGCTACACCGCCTATTTCGCGGACCGGTACGACGAGATCATCACGATGGCATCCCGCCGCGCCATCGTCCCACTCCCCGATGACCCCATGGCGACCGGCGACCACGCCCCCGCCCACACCACCCAGGCGCCCACAGAATGAACCCACGACTCCCCACGCTTCTCGGGACGGGCGACCGCGGCGAACTCCCCCCGCGCGCCAAAATCGTCGCAACGCTCGGGCCCGCGAGCGACTCCAACGAGATGATCGCCAAGCTCATCGAGTCCGGGGTCGGGGTCTTCCGCCTCAACTTCTCGCACGGCTCCCTCGACGACCAACTCACACGCCTCAACCGCGTCCGTGAGGTCAGCGACCGCCTCGGCCGCGCCATCTGCGTCATGGGCGACCTCCAGGGCCCCAAGATGCGCGTCGGACCCGTCCCGGATTTCGTCGAGGGAGGCGGCCTGATCGTCCACCCGGGCGACGATGTCCTCTTCCGCGTCGATCACGAGGAAGCCGAGATGAACGGGTCGGGCGACGATGTCGCCGCCGTTCTCGGCACCACCTTCGATGAGATGTTCAACGATGTCCAGCCGGGTCAGCGCGTCCTGATCAACGACGGCGCCATCCGCATGCTCGCAGTCGATCGACGCAAGGGCCAGTGGCTCCGCTGCCGCGTCACCGTCGGTGGACGCATCACCTCCAGCAAGGGCATCAACCTCCCCGAGACCGACCTCCGCATGCCTGCCATCACCCCGCGCGATTGGGACTGCGTCGAGTGGGGCATCCGGCACGGCGTCGACGCCTTCGCCCTCTCCTTCGTCCGCACCGCCGAAGAGGTCCGCGAACTCAAGGACCGACTCTCCGGAATGGTCAGCATCGAGCCCGAGCACGGCGCCGACCCCATGGCGACCCACACCCCCGTTATCGCCAAGATCGAGAAACCCCAGGCGATCGAACGCCTCGACGAGATCCTCGAAGCCGCCGACGGCGTCATGGTCGCGCGGGGCGACCTGGGCGTCGAGATGGAGACCCAGCAGGTCCCCGTCGCCCAGAAGTACATCATCGAGCGCGCCCGCAAGCAGGGAAAACCCATCATCGTCGCGACCCAGATGCTCGAGACGATGATCGACAACCCCATCCCAACCCGCGCCGAGGCGAGCGATGTCGCCAACGCCATCTTCGACGGCGCCGACGCCGTCATGCTCAGCGGGGAGACCGCTGTCGGCAAGCACCCCGACCTCGTCGTCGACACCATGCGGCGCATCACCGAGTCCGCCGAGGCCTGGATCGACCACCTCCCCTTCTCACCCCACGACGCCGATCTCCCGGAATACCCATTCCGCTCCGCAGCCCTCGCGATCGGCGCCTGGCATGTCGCCGACCGCGCCAAGGTCAAGCTCGTCGCCGTCTGGAGCGAATCGGGAGGCATGGCCCGCTACCTCTCCCAGACCGGGTTCCGCATCCCCATCCTCGCCTTCTCCTCCTCCCCCGTCGCCTGCCGACGCATGAACTTCCTCGGGGGCGTCCTCCCCATCTGCACCGAACCACCCCAGTCGGGCCTCCTCAGCGACTGGACCGACTCCGTCGAGCAGACCGTCATCGAGCGCGGCTACGCCAAGCACGGGGACGCCGTCATCCTCATCGCCGGCAAACCCCTGGGCTCCGTGCTCGGACAGGACGCGATGGCGATCCTCCGCGTGGGCGACCCGGGCAGCGGGTTCCGCTCCCACGACGAGCACTGAACCACCAGCCCGCCGCGCCCCCCGCGAACACCGTGAGCCACGCCGAATCCGACATCCGGACTTGGGAACACCTGCTCTCCCCCGCCTGCGACGACCTGCGCCGCGCCGCCGCCGACACCGATCCCGCCGATGTCACCGCGATCGCGCGCCTGCGCAAGAAGCACGATGCTGAGACCGTCCGCGCCGCGCTCCGTCTCGCGGAGGCCCGCCGCAAGCTCGCGCGCAAGTGGGACCGCGACGCCGACACGCTCGTCGCCGATCCCGAGGGCGCGGAGATGGCAAGCGGCGCCCTCGCCGCCCACCACAAGGCCGCCCGGTTCGCCCGCACGCACCCGGGCGCCCCGGTCGTCGATCTCTGCGCCGGGATCGGCGCCGACGCGCTCGCCCTCGCGCGCGCCGGGATGCGCGTCACCGCGATCGACCGCGACCCCCTCCGCGCCTGGATGACCGCCCGCAACACAGGCGACAGCGCGGGCTGCACCGCGCGCGCCGCTGATGCCCAGGCCCTGCTCGAAGCGGGCGAACTCGACAGCGTCCTTTTCCATCTCGACCCGAGCCGACGCGACGAGACAGGCCGACGCATCCGCTACAACCAGCTCACCCCGGGCCCCGCCTTCATCGAGGCGCTCTGCACGGACCGCTCCGGCGCCGTCAAGCTCCCCCCGGGCGTCGACCCCGGAGAGCCCCCCGAGGGCGAACTCGAGTACATCTCCGAGCGAGGCCGCATGACCCAGGCCGTCCTCTGGACAGGCGACCTCGCCTCGTCGGTCGTGCGCGCCACCATGCTCCGCGACGCGGCGCCGCCCGCGACCATCCAAGGCGAGCCCGAAGGCGACCACGCCTGCCCCTGGGCGGAGATCGACCGCGCGCCGTGGGTCCACGCCGCCGACCCCTCCGCCGAGCGGGCGGGCCTGCTCCACGAGCTGTGCGCCCAGACCGATCTGGGCCTCGCCCACCCCGGCACCGGGCTCCTCTGCGGCGACGAGCCCGCCGATCACCCCATGCTGACACCCTTCCGTGCGCGCGCCGTCATGCCGTGGAGACGCGAGAAGGTCCGAGACTGGCTCCACGCCAACGACGCCGGCATCGTCGAGATCAAAACCAGGGCAAAAGCCGCCGACACCGACACCGAACAGAAAGCCCTCCGGGGCGACGGCGCGACCGCCTACACCGTGTTCGTCCTCCGGTTCGGCCAGGCCGTCCGTGCGATCGTGTGCGAGCGCACCTGACCGCCCGGGCCCGGGGCAGCGCTCAGGGCTCGCCGACCGTTCCGTCCAGCCCCGGCGCGAGGTCGTCCGTCCCGCGCCCGCTGAAGTACCGGTTCGTCGCGTCCTCCCCGCGGGCCGCGACCGCCCCGTCGGCACGCACCTGGTAGCCCATCTCTTCGAGCGAGAGCGCGCTCACATGCCCGTCCACGAAACTCGCGTTCGCCTTCCCCTGGTGCCGCTCGTCGGGCGCGCTGCGGTGCTCGTCGGCGCGGTAACGCGGATCCGCGTAGTCGCTCCCCGATTCCGCCAGCCGGGGCGGGTCGATGATGTACCCGTGCCCGCCCAGCGCGTGCAGGGGCGTGCCGTCGTCGTCGCGCCCGCCGTCCGCGATGTTGGGCTCACGCAACTTCTCGGGCTTCCCCGCCGCCGTGCCCGCCGAGTCCGCCGCGAGCACCGTCTGCGAGGACGAGATGGTCGTCGCGCGCACCGGGAAGTTGATGAACGACGACCCGCCGCTGTCGATCTCCGTGAACCGCGCGTTGCCCAGGAACTGGTGGTTGTACCCGTACGCGTAGTTCCGCGTGCTCGTCCACTCCGGGACCGTGGGACACAAAAACACCTCCGAACCGTCCACCGGCAGCGAGTGCTCATCCGCCCGATCGGGCGAAGGGTTCGCGTACGCGTCGAACCCCGCCGCCGCGCCGATGACCGCGAACCAGCGCGGGCGATACTGCACCCCGTTGCCCAGCGGGTACAGGTTGTCCGACTCGTCCGCGAATCGTCCCGGCTGCCCAGGCACGGAAATGTCCCGGTTGTCGTCCGCGTAGATCTGCCACCCGATCGCGACCTGCCGCATCCGGCTCCCGCACACGATCGTGTTCGCCGACCGCCGCGCCGATCCCAATGCCGGCAGCAGGATCCCGACAAGCACCGCGATGATCCCGATGACAACAAGCAATTCGATGAGGGTGAACGCGCGCGACGCGTCGGGCCGATGGGTAGACTGTCGCGGGGTTCGTTTCATCCGTTCATCCGCAAAGATGGCAGAAGCGGGCCACCTCGAGTTATCGGGCCCTCAACCAGCGAGGGCGTCACCGAACCGCTTCGCACCACCACCGGGTTCCGTTCCATGCACTTTGCCGACTTGTTCGCCCAACACCCGGCGACCTTCTCCTTCGAGTTCTTCCCACCCCGCGATGAGGCGGGCTCGGAAGATCTCTACCGCTCCATCAACGAACTGGTGCCGCTCCGCCCCCATTTCGTGAGTGTCACCTACGGCGCCGGCGGCACCACCAGCGACCTCACCCACAAGCTCGTCCTCCGCATCAAGGACGAGGGCAACCTCGACCCCATGCCGCACCTCACCAGCGTCTGCCACGGCGAGGACCATATCCGCGACATGCTCGAGGGGTACGCCCAGCGAGGCGTCAGCAATGTGCTCGCCCTCCGGGGCGACCCGCCCCGCGGCATGGACGATTACGACCGCACCAAGGACGCGTTCCAGTACGCGGGCGAACTGGTCGCTTACATCAAGAAATTCAACGAGCAGGGCATGCACCCCGACACACGGGGCTTCGGCATCGCCGTAGCGGGCTTCCCGGAAGGCCACCCCGCGACCCCCAACCGTCTCCTCGAGATGGACTACCTCAAGGCGAAGGTCGACGAGGGCGCCGACTGCATCGTCACCCAGATGTTCTTCGACAACCGCGATTTCTACGACTTTCGCTACCGATGCGAACTCGCGGGCATCGATGTCCCGATCATCGCGGGCCTCATGCCCATCCAGAGCGCCAAGGGCATGCGCAAGATGGCCGAACTCGCCGCGGGCGCCCGCTTCCCCGCCTCGCTGCTCCGCGCGATCCGCCGCGCGGGCGACAACGCCGACGCCGTGCGCCGCGTCGGCATCCATTGGGCAACCGAGCAGGCCCGCGACCTCCTCGACAACGAGGTCAACGGCATCCACTTCTACACCCTCAACAAGAGCACCGCGACGCGCGAGATCTACAAGAACCTGGGCGTCAGCGATTCCACCGAGATGGTGATCTGATCCGGTCGCGTGCCCGCGCGACGCCCACCCATCCAGCCCGATCAGCCGTCCAGCCAGCTCAATCTCGCCAGCTCGCGGATCAGCGGCGCCGCGCGCGAAGCGGGCGATGCGTCCACCTCGTGCGCCCGGTACACCCCACCCGATCCGATCTCGACCACCGCCACCGACGCGTCACCGGGAGGTGTATACACCAGCGGGCCGGGCACGCGGCGACCCGCTGTCGTCTCCGCCTCCCGAGCGAGCGCATAGACCGCGTCGAGCTGCGCGGGCTCGAGCCGCCGGGCGATGGGGGGGAACCCGGGCTCGACGACCCCGGCGCCCACCTCCGCGCGCAGCAGCCCGTCGGATTCGACCGCGTAGCGAGCCGCCCGGAACGCCGGGTCATCGCCGCCCCCCGCGCGGGCCTGCGCGGGATACACCGTCACCAGCATCGTGTAGTCCGCGGGCCGCGACTCGGGGAGCACCAGCCTCCCGGCGCACCCCGCGAGGGCGGGCAGCACGAGCAGAAAAGCGAGCATCGACGCGATCATCCGGCGCATGCGCAGAGTCTACCGGCACGGCGCGCGCCGGGACGATCCTCGTCCGCGGAAAGCCGACGCACCGTCGCCCCCCCCGCGTGGCGCTATTCTTGGGCCTTATGGATATCAGTCTCTCGTGGTTGAACGCGTACCTCGAACCCGGCGATTGCTCCGCGCAGGAGGCCGACGACCTGCTCACCCAGGCGGGCCTGCCGATCGAGGCCCACACGCCCCTCCCGGGGGGCGATGTCCTGCTGGATGTCGAGGTCACCAGCAACCGCCCCGATTGCCTTAGCCACATCGGGTGCGCCCGCGAGGTCGCGGCCCTCTCCGGGCGCACGCTCAAGTATCCCGAGCCCGGCGCGATCCAGACCGCGGGCGACACGGGCGACTGGCTCACCCTCGAGAACCGCGACCACGCCGCCTGCCCCCTCTTCACCGCCCGCGTCATCACCGGGTGCACCGTCGGGCCCAGCCCCGCCTGGCTCGTCGAACGCCTCGAAGCGATCGGGCAGCGGTCCATCAACAACGCGGTCGATGTCACCAACTTCATCACCCACGAGTTCGGCAACCCCTGCCATGTCTTCGACCGCGCCAAGCTCGCGGGGCACGCGCTGGTGGTCCGGTTCGCGAACGAGGGCGAGAAGCTCCGCACCCTCGACGAGAAGGACCGCGTGCTCAAGGCGACCGACCTGGTCGTCGCCGACGCCGAACGCGCCCAGTCCCTCGCGGGCGTCATCGGAGGCGCCGAAAGCGAGGTCAGCGACGCGACCACCGAGATCGTCTTCGAGATGGCGACCTGGGACCCCGTCACCGTGCGCACGCAGGCCCGCCGCCTCGCGATCAACACCGACGCGGGCTTCCGCTTCCAGCGCGGGATCGACCCCCGCACGCTCGAGCAGGCCGCCGAGCGAGCCGTCGCGCTCATCGCCGAATTGACAGGCGGCACCCTCGCGAGCGGCGCCCTGCGCGAGGGGGCCCCGCTGCCCGAACCCCAGCGCATCGCCCTCCGCCCGAGCCGCGTCGAGCGCATCCTGGGCATCCCCGTCCCCGCCGGGGACATCATCAAGATGCTGCGCGCCGTCGAGATCGCCGTCGAGCAGCGCAGCGACGACGAGCTGCTCTGCGAGATCCCCCCGCACCGCTCGCGCGACCTGCCCCGCGAGATCGACCTGATCGAAGAGGTCGCGCGCATCAAGGGCTACGACGCGATCCCCGCCAACGACACGCTCAGCGTGTCGGTCTCGCCCCCGCAGGCCGAGCGCCTCGCGGTCCGCGAGCTGGGACGCGTCCTCACCGGGCTCGGGTTCGACGAGACCGTGACCTTCTCGTTCGCGCAGCCCGCGAAGGCGGCGCTGTTCCTCCCCGAGGGCCTCGAACCCGCCGCGGTGGACGAGGCGCGACGCCCCGACGAACCGACGCTGCGCCCCAGCGCACTCACGGGCCTGCTCGCCTGCCGGCACGCGAACCAGGCCGCCCGCGCCGCGAGCCCGGGCGCCGTCCGCCTCTTCGAGATCGCCGCCGCCTTCGCGCAAGAGCCCGCCTCGGGCCCCGCCGACCAGCCCCCCCCGAGCGTCGAGACCCGCAACCTCAGTCTCCTGATCGATGTCCCCGGGTCGCCCGACTCCGTCAAGCGAAAATTCGAGGACAAGCAGTCCGGGCTCCGCGTCATGCGCGGCGTCATCGACGCGGCCGTGCGCGCCATGCACGGCACCGAGGCGCGCGTCGAAGTCGAGCCCATCGAGCGCCCGCCCAGCCCCGCGTGGGATCCCGCCGCGACCGGGAGCGTCAGCGTGCGCACCGCCGACGGAACCACGCGCCGCCTGGGCCTCTTCGGGCTCCTCGCCCCCGCGGTGCTCGAAGCGTTCGGGCTCGACACGCCCGTGATCGCCGCGGATCTGAACCTCCAAGCCCTCGTCGAGGGGTACCCGCCCCGGAGCCTCGCGCACGCGCTCCCCTCGTTCCCGCACATCGACCGCGACCTCTCGCTCATCGTTGATGACGCCGTCCCCTGGGCCTCGATCGCGGAACTCGTCGAGCAGCAGAGCCTCGAGCGCCTCGAAGCCTGCTCCTTCGTCGGCGCCTTCCGGGGCAAGCAGATCGGAACCGGCAAGAAGTCCGTCACCCTCCGCCTGCGCTTCCGAGACAGTGATCGGACCCTCCGACACGAAGAAGTCGATCCACAGGTCGAATCTGTCATAGCACAGGCGAAGAAATCGCTGGGGGCCGAGGTTCGTGCCTGATCCCACTCAGCACCCCCAGGACGCCGATTTGTTCGGTATCCGATAATAAAATCAGGCAATCTGTACGGTTTTCGATTGGATAATCGGGACTCAACCGGTGGTCCCGCTCAGCCGAACGACCTACCGTTCAATCTCGTACTTCCCCGGCGAGGACGGCCGGGCCGGAGGCCGCCGATGAGCACCAAGGAGGACGCCATGTCGCAGACCACTTCCGAACTCAACAAGCCCATCGCCGTCTCTTCCAGCAACGCCACCATGGACGAACCCATGCTCAAAGACCCGCACCTCGAGCGACCCATCATCTATGTCAACGGAGAGATGAAGGGGAAGAACGAGGCGATGGTCAGCGTCTACGACCACGGCCTGCTCTACGGCGACGGTGTCTTCGAGGGCATCCGCGTCTACAAGGGCAAGATCTTCAAGTGCGCCCAGCACATCGAGCGCCTCTGGAAGTCCGCCGAAGCGATCCAGCTCAAGATCCCCGTCTCCAAGGAGGAGATGGTCCAGATCCAGCGCCGCTGCATCGAGGCCAACGAACTCGTGGACGGCTACATCCGCCTGCTCGTCACGCGAGGCGTGGGCACCCTGGGCCTCAATCCATTCAGCTGCCCCGAGGCGGGCATCATCTGCATCGCCGACCAGATCGCGCTCTACCCGCCCGAGATGTACCAGAAGGGCATGTCCGTCGTCATCGCCAAGCGCCCGCGCGTCCCGATCCCCTGCCTCGATCCGCGCGTCAAGAGCCTCAACTACCTCAACAACATCATGGCCAAGACCGAGGCGATCGAGCGGGGCCTCCTCGAAGCCATCATGCTCAACCTCGACGGCTATGTCAGCGAGTGCACCGGCGACAACATCTTCGCCGTCAAGGACGGCGCGATCTTCACCCCGCCCAGCGAAGCCGGCATCCTTGAGGGCATCACCCGCCAGTTCGTCATCGACACCGTCGCCCCCGCGTGCGGCTACACCGTCGAGGAGCGCATGATGCGCCCCATCGAGCTCATCGAGGCCGACGAGGTCTTCCTCACGGGCTCCGCCGCCGAGATGATCGCCGTCACCGGCATCATCAGCCAGGACCCCGCGGGCCACGACATCGAGCATGTCATCGGTGCCGACAAGTCCGTCAAGGCCGAGGGCCCGATCACCAAGGAACTCCGCACCAAGTTCCGCGAGATCGTCACCAGCGACAGCGTGCCCGAGGACTGATCGAGCGATCCAGCCGACGCGAGTACACTGAGCCCGGACGCGCGTGCGACCGGGCTTTTTTCTGCGCATCGAATCCCGAAGCGCAGCGAGGATCAGCGTGCAACCCGTCGATCGTTCCGAGTACTTCTGGCGCGGCCTCACCATCGTGATCAACTGCGCAGGCTCCGGCACCCTCCTCGGCGGGCTCCTCGGATCCGCCGTCCCCATCGCGGGAACACTCCTCGGCGCCATCGTCGGCGCCGTGCTCGGCACCGCCGCCTCTCCCCTCTTCATCCCCGTGCTGCTGCGGCGCAACCTCGCCCAGGCCTTCCGATCCATGCTCATCCCCGCCGCGATCACCGCCGCCGTCTTCGGGGGCGTCGGCTTCCTCATCCTGCTCAGTGGGCCCCATGCCTACTTCTGGCTCTTCATGGGCGCCGGGGTCGTGATGACCCTCCTCGTCTTCGTCGGAGAGGCCTCCCGAACCGCCGCGCGACAGCCCATCGTCTGGCCCCCCGCCGAGGGAGGCACCTGCCCCCATTGCGGCTACCACCTCACCGGGCTCCCGGGCGATCGCTGCCCCGAGTGCGGCCGCGACCTCACGCACACCGAGGCGTGACCGCCCGCAACGCGGCCCCGATCAGCCCGGTACACCCCGAACAACCACGCCCCTCGCCGCCCCGAGGAGATCCACGAGTGACCGTCCATCGTGCCCGACGCGCCGCCGCCGTCGTTATCGCGGTGCTGAGCATCACGCCCTCCCTCGCGAGCGCCCAACTCGAACCGGGCGATCCCACGCTCATGGAGCGCATCCGCGAGGCGCAGCGGCGCCACTGCGGCGCCTACACCGAGGTCTACTGGCTCGACGCCTTCCAAGACGAAGACGACCAGCGCTTCCGCGACATCGTGCTCTTCACCGACTTCTGTGGCTTCCACACCTTCTTCGAATGGGACAAGGACAGCGAAGGCAAGCCGATCATCACCAAACACCCCCGAAAGCCGCGCATCGAGCGCATCGCCTACCACCCCGTCGTCGATCCCGACCGCTGGGTCGAGATCTGGCTCGAGAAGGTCGACGCCTACGAGCTCGCGCGCGACACCTGGCAACGCATCGACTGGAAACGCTGGGCCCAGTGGCGCGACACCAACAAGGCAACCGAGCCCGAGATGGTCGCCGCCGCCCTCGCCGATGCCGGCATCTCGATGGTCATCCAGGTCATCGATGCCGACGACATGACCGACGAGCCCGACGGGCGATCCGTGCGATGGGTCGAGAACCCCAAGCTCCGCAACGCGACCCGCCTGACCCGCGACACGGTCGACAAAATCCTCGAGCACCAGCGCCTCATCCTCGCCCGCGCGATGGCCCAGAACGCGCGCCACATCGGCATCGACCCCCTCGATCCCCACTGGAACGAAGAGCCCCTCCCCTTCCTCGCGCCGGGGCCCTACGAAGGCAAGTGCGGCGAACTCGAGCCCTGCTGCAACCGCCGCGACCCGAGCCGGGGCGAGTATGTCGCCTACCCCGGCGCGATGCCCGTCCCACTCCGCTGATCGCGAATCTGCCGAGAAGCCCGCGCCAGGCGGGCGAGGGTTAGAATCGCGCATGACCACGCGCGAAGCGAACTTTGACGGCATCGTGGGACCCACCCACAACTACGCGGGGCTGAGCCCGGGCAACATCGCCAGCGAAGCCAACGCCGGCGCCGAGAGCAGGCCCCGCGACGCGGCGCTCCAGGGCCTCGCGAAGGCGAAGCGCCTCGCCGATGCAGGGCTCGATCAATATGTGCTGCCCCCGCTGGCGCGTCCCGATATCGCCGCCCTCCGACGGATCGGCTTCACCGGATCGGACGCGCAGGTGCTCGAACGGGCCGCGCGCGAGGCGCCCCACGCCCTCGCCGCCGCCTGCAGCGCCAGCGCGATGTGGGCCGCCAACGCCGCGACCGTCTCACCCAGCCCCGACACCGCCGATGCCCGAGTCCACCTCACGCCCGCGAACCTCGCGTTCAACCGCCATCGCGCGCTCGAGCCCGCGCAGACGACCGCGATCCTCCGCGCGATCTTCGCCGACGACCAGCGGTTCGCCGTCCACGATCCCCTCGACCCGACCCCCAGGCTCTTCGACGAGGGCGCCGCCAACCACACCCGACTGTGCGCGCGACACGGAGACCCGGGCGTCGAACTCTTCTGCTTCGGAAGACCCGCCGGCGCGGGCTGCGACCTCGACTGCGGCATCCGCAAGCACCCCGCGCGACAGGGCGAGGACGCCAGCGCCGCGGTCGCCCGCCTGCACGGCGTCCGCCGCGCCGTCTTCGCGCGACAGAACCCCGACGCCATCGACGCGGGGGTCTTCCACAACGATGTCATCAGCGTCGGCAACGAGGATGTGCTCCTGCTGCACGAAGCCGCGTATGACGACAACGACGCCGTCATCGCCGCCCTCCGCGACGCGATGGGCGAGAACCCCCTCACGGTCTTCACCGTCTCCGCCGACGAACTCAGCGTCGACGACGCCGTCAAAACCTACCTGTTCAACTCCCAGCTGATCACCCTGCCCGAAAACGAAGACCACGGGATCCACCCCGACGGGCACGGCCGCATGATGCTCGTCGCTCCCAGCGAGGTCGAGGAACACGCGGGCGCCCG
>DLBY01000176.1:65343-65907 GCA_002480345.1 Phycisphaerales bacterium UBA7812
CCCGCGCCTGCGTCGACCGCCTGCTCGCCGAGGTGCCCCAGGTCGGGGGCGTCGCGTTCGTCGATGTCCGCGAGTCCATGCGGAACGGTGGGGGGCCCGCCTGTCTCCGCCTCCGTGTCGCCATGAACGACGCCGAGCGCGCCGCGCTCCGGGGCCGCACCCGCCTCGACGACGCGCTCTACGACGAACTCGTCGCGTGGGCGCGCACGCACTACCGCGAGACCCTGCACCCCGAGGAACTGGGCGACCCCGCCCTCCTGACCGAATCACGAGACGCCCTCGAAGCGCTCAGCCGGATCCTGCAACTCGGGTCGATCTACCCCTTCCAGCGCTGAGCAGACCGCCGGCGCACCGCAAAGAAAAACCCCGCCCTCGGCGTCAACCGAGGGCGGGGCGTGTGTTTCGCGATGCCGGGTCACGCCCGGCAATGCAGACGATTACGGGCAGCCGGAAACGAACGCATCGACGAAGTCGGTGATGTCGTTGAGGTCCCAGATGCCGTTGTTGTCGAGGTCAGAGATCGCGTCGTTGGCGAGGAAGCCCGAGACGAACGCGTTGATGTCG
>DLBY01000109.1:0-877 GCA_002480345.1 Phycisphaerales bacterium UBA7812
CGACGAGCCCAGCGCCGGGCTGGACCCGGTGACGAGCGCCCAGATCGATCAGCTGATCGTGGCGCTGAGCAAGCAGCTGGGCGTGACGAGCGTCGTGGTGACCCACGAGATGGACTCCGCGTTCACGATCGCGGACAGGATGGCGATGCTCGACAAGGGCAAGATCCTCACCGTCGAGACGAGGCAGTGGTACGAGACGCTGCGCGACGAGCCGGAAGAAGCGGCGCGGCAGCGTCCCGAGTCGGAGCGGCTCATCCGCCAGTTCCTGCGCGGCGACGCGGAGGGACCGATCACGGCGCGGCAGAGCGCCGAGGCGTACGGGGAGGCGCTGTTCGGGAATGTGGGGTCCGACAGCCTGCTGCCGACCCCGAGCCTGGAGCCGACGCGGTAGGCTTGTCGCGGGTCGTTCCCGCGGAGGGACGGCAAGGGCAACGCGGAGACAGGTGGGGCGATGAGCAGGCGCGGCACGAACCGGAACAATGTGTTGGCGGGGCTCTTCCTCGTCGTGTCGATCATCCTCGCGGTGTTCCTCGCGTTCTGGGTGGAGGACGGGATCGACAAGCTCCCGTTCGTGAACCCCAAGCGGTCGTTCGTCGCGCGGTTCGAGATCGGGGAGGGCGTCGCGGGCATCAAGCCAGGCAGCCCGGTCACGCTGGGGGGCAAGTCGGTCGGGTCGGTCGAGTCGATCGAGTACGCCTACGAGGATCGGGCCGGGCAGACGGTGCCGGTCGGGATCGATGTGGAGATGGAGATCGCGTCGGGGATCGTGCTCTATCCCGACGCGACGGTGTCGATCGTGAGCCCGCTGCTGGGCACGCTGAGCTCGATCAACATCTCCAGCATCGGGAGCGGCGACGAGCCGCTCGCGAGCGGGGGC
>DLBY01000109.1:1172-20447 GCA_002480345.1 Phycisphaerales bacterium UBA7812
GGGGGGGAGCCGCTCGCGAGCGGGGGCGTGCTCGACGGTCGTCCGGCGGCCGGGCTCGCGGAGACCGCGGGGGTGGGGGACCTGGCGCGGGAGGCGAGCGCAGCGTTGGCGAAGGCGAACGAGATCCTCGATCGGGTGTCGCCCGCGGTGGAGCCCACGCTCGAGGATCTGGACGCGACGCTCGAGAGCGCGCGCGCGTTCGCGGGCATGCTCGCGGAGAACCAGGAGGCGTGGGCCGCGAAGGCGACCGACATCCTCGACCACGCGGACGCGGTGTTCCTCGAGGTGATCCCCGAGGTTGCCGACGAGGTGAACGCTGGGGTCGCGGACACGCGTCGTCTGGTCAGCAGCGCGCAGGGGGTGATCGACGAGAACCGCGCTGATGTGCGCCGGACGGTGAGCAACCTCGAGGGCGTGACGACCCGCGTGCGATACGACCTGCTTGGGCGGGTCGAACGCGTGCTGGACGAGGGCGTGATCGCGGCGGCGAACCTGGGGGATGTCGGGGCGAGGGCGGTCGGCCTGCTCGATCGCGTCGAGCCCCCGCTTGTGCGCACGGTCTCGAACGCCCAGCTCACCAGCGGGCAGGCGCTGCTGCTGCTCGAGGAGGTGCGCGCCGCGCCGTGGCGTCTGCTCGAGAAGCCCGACGAAAAGGAGCGGCGTGAGGTCGTGCTCTACGGCGCGGTCCGGCGCTACGCCCAGTCGGTCGAGAAGCTCCGCGATGCGAGCGATGCGATGGACTCCGTCCTCCGGGGGGCGCGCGCCGGAGGGCGGGAACTGCGTCCCGAGCAGGTGCTCGAGATGAACAACGAGATCAAGGCGTCGTTCGATGAGCTGCAGGACGCGGAGCGGGCGCTGCTCGACCTGATCGCCCGTGAGTCGGGTCGGTGAGCCCCCGGAGGGTGGCGGCGTGTCTTGATCGCGCGTCTTGTTTGGGTTGTGGTTGTTCGGTAGACTGCCGGGCATGGGGAACCCGAAGCGGCACTACGAGCGGGCGTTCGAGGCGTATCTGATCCGGTCGAAGATCCCGCATGTGATGGTCGACGAGGCGCGGCGGGCGGTGCTGCCCCCCGGTTCGGAGGTCTCCGTGCGCGTCGGGACCGACGAGGACACGCGTCTCAAGTCGTTCGACGCGGTGGTGTACAACGGCGGGGAGCGGGGCGAGGCGGGGCCTCATCACTTGGTCGAGGTCAAGGGTCGCCGGGTGGACCTGCGCCGGGGGGGCGCGGGGCGGCGTGAATGCTGGGCGACGATGGCGGATGTGGAGGGCCTTTCCGCGTGGGAGCGGGTGTTCGGCCCGCCCTTTGAGGGGGTGCTGCTGTTCTGGTACTGGCTGGACGGTCCCGTTCTCAACGCGATGGAGCGCGAGACCTTTCGATTCGAGGGGCGGGTCTATGCGCACCGGGCGGTCCGTGTGGGCGATTATGCGCGCCTGATGCGGGTCCGGAGCCCCAAGTGGGGGACGGTCAACCTTGCGACGGCGGACTTTGAAGCGGTGGGGGTGCCCCTCGGGTCGCTCATCGGTGCAGATCGGGACGGCGGGCTTGCGGGGGGCGTGCGAGCGTCGCCGGTGGCGGCCGGGGCGGGCGGGGCTTAGCATCGCGTCATGGAACAGAACTTCGAGACAGGGCGTGCGGCCGCGAGCCGCGATCTCACGGCGGGCCCGGCGGTTGGCTCGTGCGGGCCCACGGGTCCGGGCGTGCTGTCGCGGCTGGCGTCGCGTGCGGCGGTCGGCGCGCTGGCGCTGCTGGTGACGGCGGGTCCGGCGCTCGCGCAGGCGCAGCAGCTCCTTCCCCCCGAGAACAAGGAGGGGATCAAGGGCAAGGCGTTCATCTCGGGGTTCGTCGCGATCCTGCTGCTCGCGCTGGTGCTCGTCGGCGCGTTCCTGAAGACCAAGCGCGGGCACCAGGATTGATCGCGGCGGCGCCCCGCTGCAACCGCGACGCGGCGGTGCCGGTGCAGCCTTGCGGAAGACCTTCATGAAAGGACGGCGGATGGACACGACGACAACGCAACCCGGAGACGGGGGGGCGCGGCGCAGAAAGAGGCTGCTCCCGCTCGTCGCGGCGAACATCGCGCTCGCGGGGGTGCTCGCGCTGATCGAGTTGGGCCCCGTCGCGGTGGCGCAGCCCGCGGGCAACGATCCGGCGGCGGCGCGCCCGCGCGGGCAGTACACCCTCGTGGGCGGGCGCGTGCAGACGGGCAACGCGAACGCGGTGTGGGTGATCGATTCGGCGAACCAGGAGATGGTCGTCCTGCAGTGGGAGGACGGCCGGAACATGATCCGCGGGGTGGGGTACCGCGATCTGGACGAGGACACCCAGCCGAGGAGCAGGCGATGAACGACACGAAACGGGCATCCGCGGGCGACCGTCCGACGGTCCGCGCCGTGCTCTGGGCGACCGCGGCGCTGCTGACGGCGGGGATCCTCCTGCGGGCGGGCGGGGTCTCGACCTTCGAGCGGACCGCGAGCGCGGACATGATCGGCGCCTCGGGCGATTACACCGCGATGACCACCAACGGCGGCGTCGAAGAGCTGCTGTTCCTGGTCGATGGTCGGAACGAAACACTGATGGTCTACCGCGTGCAGAACGGTCGGCAGGTGCAGCTCATGGAGCGGCAGGACCTGCGGAACCTGTTCACTACGGCGCGGGCGGCGTACCTCGGCGCGGCGCCGGGACAGGGCCGACCCTAAGTGCCGATCGTTCCTCTTCCCCAGTTCGAGGCTGATGTCGCGGAGCTCGAGCGCGAGCGTCTGGTGGAGTCGCTGCGCTGCAAGGGGCACGACTCCGAGCAGCTCGCGGGGTTGTCGCTCGACGAGCTGAAGATCCTCGACGGGAAGAAGAAGCCTGACACGCTGGTCGTCCGCTACGGGCGGATGAAGATGATCGGGGAGTTCCCGTACAGCGGGGACATGACGCCCGGCTGCGGGTCGAAGCTCGTCGTGCGCACGCACCGGGGCGTGGAGATGGGCGAGATGCTGACCTCGACCTGCCCCAACGCGGGGTGCGGGTCGAGCGTGACGCGCAAGGAGATGCTCGAGTACATCGAGAACTCCGGGGGGCGGCAGTACCCCTTCTCGACGGACGGGAAGGTCCTGCGCATCGCGACCAAGGAGGACATGGACGCGCAGGCGCAGCTCGAGCAATCGGCGCACGCGATCCGGACGGAGGCGAAGGCGCTCGCGGAATCGCTGGGCCTGGAGATGAAGATCGTCGAGGCGGAGCCCATCCTGGGCGGGGAACGCCTGACTTTCTATTACCTCAGCGAGGACCGGGTGGACTTCCGGGAGCTGGTGCGCGAGCTCGGCGCGCGGCATCGGACGCGGATCGACATGCGGCAGGTGGGCGCGCGAGACGAGGCACGGCTCGTCGCGGACTACGAAAAGTGCGGGCAGTACTGCTGCTGCAAGAACTTCCTCAAGGTACTCAAGCCCATCAGCATGAAGAGCGCCAAGGTCCAGAAGGCGACGCTGGACCCGGTGAAGATCTCGGGGCGGTGCGGGCGGCTGATGTGCTGCCTGCGGTACGAGGACGAGACCTACGCGGACCTCGCGAAGCGGCTCCCCAAGCGCAAGGCGCGGGTCGGCACCCCCGACGGGGACGGGACGGTCATCCAGACGCAGATCCTCACGCAGCTGGTGCTCGTGCGGTTCGATGACGGGCGGGACGACCAGGCGTACCCCGTCGAGGAGATCGGCAAGCCCGGGGAGCGTCCGGCGTCGTCGGGGCCCGCGCGTCAGCCGGAGCCGCGTCGGGAGAGCGGGCGGCGCCCGGCCCGGGGTGGGGACGCGGGACGAACCGCGGCGAAGGACGGCGGGCCGGATCGCGGCGCGAGCGAGCGCGCGGAATCGGGCGACGGGGACGCGGGCGGCGCGACGAAGAAGAAGCGTCGCCGACGGCGCCGACGCAAGCGGACCGGCGAGGGCGCGGGTGAGCAGCCCGGCGGTGCGGCGAGCGGGCGCACGCCCGATCAAGCAGGCGGAGGCCCAACCGAGGCTGCGCCCGCGGGTGGGGATCATCCGGGCGGAGAGGCCCGCGACGGCGCACCGCGCGACAAGGCGGGTGAGCAGGGGGGCGAAGGCGGCCCAACGAAGAAGAAGCGTCGTCGTCGTCGGCGGCGGCGGCGGGGCGGCGAATCGGGCGGTGGTCCGGATGCGGGCGGCGGCTCGGGCGGGGGCGATTCATGAGCAATCCGACGCGGACCCGCTCCGGGGGCGGGTTCAACATCAAGGAGACGCTGACGGCGATCGTCATCTCGTTCACGATGGCGTTCGTCTTCCGCGGCTTCGTGATCGAGGGCTTCCTGATTCCGACCGGCTCGATGGCGCCGACGCTGATGGGCAAGCACATGCTCATCCGCAACCCCGACTCGGGCGCCGAGTGGGAGGTCGGGCCCTGGGACTACATGAACGGGAACCCGATGCTCACGCCTGTCCCGGTGCAGGGCGGGGCGGCGGGCCCGATCAGCCTGAACGACCCGATGACGGGGGCGCCGGTCGAGCGGGCGAGCGAGAAGCTCCGCGCTGGGGATCGGCTCTTCGTGCTCAAGTATCTCAGGGGGCTCTACGAGCCCAGCCGTTGGGATGTGGTGGTGTTCAAGGCGCCGCATGTGGAGCCTCAGAATTTCATCAAGCGGCTCGTGGGCCTGCCCGGCGAGCAGATCGCGCTGGTGGACGGGGATGTGTTCTACACCGAGCCCGGAGCGCACACGGCGGGGACCGGGATCTCGGCGTGGAAGGAGGGCGTGTGGAAGACGGCGCGCAAGCCCGAGCGGGTGCAGCGTGAGGTCTGGCAGACGGTCTTCGACAGCGTCTACACCCCGGACCCGGCGACCCAGCAGGCGCTGGCGCCCAGCGATCGGTTCGCTTCGCCCTGGTCGCCCAGCGGCGCGGGGTGGAGCGGGCTCCGCGATGGGGAGGCATATCGGTACGAGGGTTCGGGCCCAACGGTGCTCGCGTGGGATTCGGATGTGCACCCGATCGACGATTACACGCCCTACAACCAGCTCCGCCGGGGTGCGCAGCGTTGGGACCGGGGGCCGGGACGATCGATCTTCCCGGTGTCGGATGTTTCGATGCGGTTCGGGATCGCTCCCGAGGCGGAGGGGGTGTCGGTCGAGGGCATCCTGACGGCGCGGGGGTACGAGTTCCGGGGCACGGTCGACGGGAAGGGGGCGCGGGTCGAGATGCGCCGGGCGCCGACCGCGGACGAGCCCGATCCCGCGTGGAAGCTCCTCGACGGGCGCGACGCGGCGGGGCTGCTCCCCGTTGGCACGATCACCGATGTCGAGTTCTGGCATGTCGACCAGGCGGTCTGGCTGTTCGTCGGGGGTGAACTCGTCTGCGGCGGGACGGACGCGGGCGCGTATGTCCTCACCCCGGCGCAGCGCGTGCGCGCGGCGACGGGTCGGGAACTCGACGAGTTGCTCGAGCAGAACCCCGGGCTCTCGTCGAGCGCACTGGCGGACACGCGGATCTATCGGCGTCCCGCGCCGCGCTGGCGCTTCGGGGGCGGCCCGTTCACGCTGCACCGCGTGGGGCTCGACCGCGATCTGCACTACCAGGTGACGCCGCGCGCGACGCGGGGCGGGCACCCGGGCTTCTTCCCCACGCTGTCGGATGAGCACTACATGTTCTGCGGCGACAACAGCGCGAACAGCGAGGACTCGCGGATGTGGGACGAGGAGTACCCCTGGATCACCGAGTCGATTCACGACGGGGTCGAGCACCTGGGCCTGGTGCACCAGGATCTCATCATCGGCCGCGCGTTCGTGGTCTATCTCCCGAGCCCGTACTACCGGGGCCTGATCCCGATGTTCGACTTCGGGAAGATGCGCTGGATCTGGTGAGGCCCGTCTGCCTGAAAAGATGATCGAGCACCGCGCGGTGCAACGGAAGGCGCGATGGGTGCGTATCGCGGTCGGCCGAAGGTTGGGCGCGTCGGAGAACCGGGCCCGCGCCTCGGCGGCGGGGGGCGAGTCTCGTGGGGGCGAGGGCGCGGCGCTCCCGTCGGGCATCCCGGGCGTTGCGTATTCCGACCACTGGTCGTTCTGGGAGACGGGCTACCCCGCGGTGATGGTGACCGACACCTCGTACTTCCGCAACCCGCATTACCACACCGGCGGGGATACCCCCGGCACGCTGGATTACGAGCGGATGGCTCGGGTCGTCGATGCACTGGAATCCGTCCTCGGGGCTGAACTCGGCGCGGACTGAACCCGTAGGCTGCTGGCATGGCGGGCGGCGGCGCGGGCGAATCCGAAACCTGGGCGCAGCATCGGCGCGAGATGCTCGGCGCGATCCTCGCTCGCGAGGACACGCCCTGCCCCGCGTGCGGGTACAACCTGCGCGGCGTTCGGGGCGAATCGTGCGTCGAGTGCGGCTCAGCACTCCGTGTGGGTGTCGTCACGGATAGTGCCCGGTCGGGGCCCTGGCTCGTCGCGATCATCGCGTGCTCGATGGCGATCGGTTTCGACGCGGTCGCCTCGTTGCTCATGCTGATTCCGATCGCGGTCTCGCTGTTCGTCGCGGGGGGGCCTCCGATTCAGGCGTTCGCGATGCTGGGGCTCCTGCTCATGCTCGGGGTGCTGAGCGCTGCGCTGCTTGTCGCGATCCTGAGGCGGAAGCGGCTCTATCACGGCCCCGCGGTGCGGGCGCAGTGGTGGGCCGCGGCCGTTCTGACAGCCGCAATCTTCATCGGGCACCTCGTGGGGGGCCTGTTGATCGTGCTGGTGATCGCCTGAGATGCGGGGCGATCGTCAGGGGCATCCCGCGACGAACGCGCCGACGAATGCCTGAACATCCGCGAGGTCGAGGATGCCGTCGCCGGTCAGATCCGCGAGCGGGTCGCCCGTCGTGAAGGCCCCGACGAAGGCTTGGACATCCGCGAGGTCGAGCACACCGAAAGGCTCGGCGAGGTCCGCGTCGTTGCACCCGGGGTCGGCGGTGCACGCCACGGCGCGGACGACCCAGGTGCCGGTGCCGAAGTCGATGTTGTTGCCGATGAACAGGCTGTCGCCCAGCACGAGCTGGGGCGTGCCGGCGGGGTTGTAGAAGGTCCACGACGAATCGCCCGGCTCGAAGAAATCCTGCCGCAGCACGGGCTCGCCCTGCAGCGCGTCCATGTTCACCGCGATGAAGAACCGGCCCGCGACGGTGGTGGGGGCGATGGCATAGTCCGCGGGCTCGCCGTCGGGGGTCGGGATGACGGTGGTCGTTGTCCGGCTGACGAGGACCGCCCGCGCGGGGTCGAACTCGGGGGCCGCGTCGTCGGGGTCGTCGTAGACGAGGATCTCGATCGAGCGGGTGCCGTCCGCGAAGTTGCGCGCGAGCGCGAGCTGCACGGTGGTGATGGTGTCGTAGGGCGACCCGTCCGGGGCGGTCTCGACAGTGAAGGTGTTCCCCCAGGTGACATTCGCGTCGAACTGGGAGAGCGAGGAATCGGAGTTGCCCCCGTCCTCGGCAGCGTAGAGGAAGGTGTCGGCGTGGGCGAAAGACGCGAAAAGAGACACTGAAGCCACAACACGGCACACGCCTTGAGTTCCTTGCATCGTCACGCCTTTCCCATCATCGCGATCACCTCACACCAGCGACTCGCACTCCGTGCTCAGCAGTTTCACGATTTCCGCGAGCGCGAGGGCCGCGGTCGCGCCATCCACGACGCGGTGGTCGCACGCGAGGCTCAGGGGCATGAGCTTGCCGACCATCGCCTGCCCGTCGCGGACGACGACGCCGTCGTAGACCTTGCCCACCGCGAGGATGCCGACCTCGGGGTAGTTGATCACTGGGGTCGCAAACTTCCCGGCGTGGCTGCCCACATTGCTGATCGTGAAGGTCGAGCCCATCAGGCGCTCGCGGGGGATCGACCGATCCCGCGCGGCCTTGGCGATGTCCGCGATCGCGCCGCCCAGCTGGGCGACATTCATCCCCTGCGCGTCGCGCACGACCGGGACCATCAGCCCCGAGTCGGTATCCGCGGCGATGCCCAGGTGCACCGCGGCGTGCTGCACCACCTCGCCCGCGTCGTCGTCGACCCGCGCGTTGAGGGCACCGAAACGCCCGCCCAGCAGCGGGCTGAGCGCCCGCGTCACCGCGGCGCACACGAACGGCAGGAAGGAGATCTTCTGCCCCGTCTGCTCGCTGTAGCGACGGCGGAGATCGTCGAGCGCGGTGACATCCGCCTCGTCCACGACGGTGAAGTGCACCGCGGTGTTGACGCTCTCGCGGAGCTTCTCGGCGATTGTGCGCCGCACGCCGCGGAAGGGGGTGCGCCCCTCCGCCTGCCCGGGCTGGACCATCGACTGCTGCGCAGGGTCGGGGATGGGCCGGCCGCCCGCGGAGGGCGTGTAGCCCGGCGCCGCGGGGAGGCCCGCGGGCATCCCGCCCGGACCCCCGCCCGGCATGGGCATGCCATACCCCGGATAGGGCATGGGGTAGGGCATCATCGGCATGGGCATGTAGCCGAACGGCATCGGGGGCGGATAGCCGTAGCCCGGGGCCTGCGGGTACCCCGCCTGCGGATGGGCGGGCTGGGCATAGCCGCCCTGCGGGTAGCCCTGCGGCTGGTACGCGGGCTGCTGATAGCTCGGCTGGGGCATCGGGCGCGGCGCGGCCTGGGGCTGCGGGGCGCTCGCGGGCGGCGCCGAGGGCATCGGCGTGCGCGTCGTCGCGGGCTGGTCCTGGCTCGGCGATCCGCCGCCGGTCGACGGGGCGGACGAGCCCTTGGTCGGGGCGCTGCCCTCCGCGGCGGCGCGGACATCCTTCGCGGTCACGCGGCCCGCGATGCCGGTGCCGATCACGCTGTTGATGTCGATGCCTAGGTCGCGTGCGAGGCGGCGGACGGCGGGGGCGGCCAGCGCCTTTCCGTCGCCCGCGCCGATGCCCGGGGTCGCGTCGCCCACCTTGCCAACCACGGTGCCGGCGTCCTCGCGTTCCGCGTCCTTCGCAACGCCGTTGGATGACGACTGGGCCCGGGCATCGGCGGCCTTGGGTTCGGTCTGCACAGGCTGCTGGGCGGCGCTGCCCCCGTCGCCCTCATAAGTCACCAGCGGGTTGCCGACATGGAGGATCTCGCCCTCGGAGCCGTGCAGGGTCTTGATTGTCCCGGCCCGTGGGCTGGGCACCTCGACGAGTGCCTTGTCGGTCTCCATCTCCGCGAGGATCTCGTGCTCCTTGACGGTCTGCCCGGGCTCGACGCGCCACTTGATGAGTTCGGCCTCGTGCACGCCCTCGCCGAGGTCGGGGAGGATGAAGATGTTGGGGTCGGTGGATTTGGCGTGTCCCATGCGTGTATCCGTGTGGTTAGTCGTCCGATTGCTCAGACGGATAATTCTTCAAATATCCCTGCAGGCCGGTCATGACGACCATGCCTCCGAAGAGGATCGCAAGCAGCATGACCCAGATCGGGAGCACATTGAAATCAGTCGTGTTCTTTATCGCCGGCCAGATCATGCTGAGCATCCCGAGCAGCAAGAGCAAGGCAACCAACAGGATCAAACCACTGAGACTGGCGAGCATGCATATCGCCGCAGTCTGGGTCAATCGGCGGAGAATGCTGAGTGTCTTTTCATTGGGGAGCGGAACAATCAGGTTGAGCAAAACACGAATCGGACAGCCGAGGATGAACGCGGCAGACCACAACGCAACGACTCCCGGGTCGCTTTGCTTAGTCTGGTATCGCATCTTCACCACGACCATCGGTCCTTCGTCCGTTCAACGGCGCATCAATACGCCAGGCACTCCGTGATCCCCTTGCCGATCCGCTCGGCGTCGGGGAGGTACTCCAGTTCCAGTTTGTAGTAGGGCATGATCGTGTCGAACCCCGTCACCCGCTGCACCGGGGCCTCGAGGTGCAGGAAGCATTTCTCCTGCACGAGGGCGCTGATCTCGGCGCCCAGCCCCGCGGTCCGCGGGGCCTCGTGCACGATCACGCACCGCCCGGTCTTCTCCACGCTCTGGCAGATGCAGTCGATGTCGATCGGGTCCACGGTCCGAAGGTCGATCAGTTCCACCGAGACATCGTCGGGCAGGTTGTCGATCGCCTCGAGGCACTGGAAGACTGAGGCGCCCCAGGTCACGACGGTCAGGTCGTCCCCGTCGCTGACAACCTTCGCCTCGCCGATCGGGATCGTGTAGTCCTCCTCGGGAACTTCCTCGCGGAAGGAGCGGTAGACCCGCTTGGGCTCGAAGAAGATGACGGGGTCGGGGTCGCGGATGGCGCTCAGCAGCAGGCCCTTCGCGTCGTAGGGCGTGCAGGGCATGACGACCTTGAGTCCGGGCGAGTGCGAGTAGATCGCCTCGGGCGAGTCGCTGTGGAGTTCCGGGGCGTGGATGCCCCCACCCACCGGGACGCGGACGGTCATCGGGATCGTGACGGTGCCGCGTGTCCGGTTGCGGTAGCGGGCCGCGTGGTTGACGATCTGGTCGTAGGCGGGTCCCAGGAAGCCCTCGAACTGGATCTCGGGGATGGGGCGCATCCCGGCGATCGCGAGCCCGATCGCGGCCCCAAGGATGCCCGATTCGTCGAGTGGGGTGTTCTGCACGCGGTCGTGTCCGTGCTTGTCGGCGAGGCCCTCGGTGACGCGGAACACGCCCCCGTTCGCGCCGACATCCTCGCCCAGCAGGACGACGCGCTCGTCGCGCGCCATCTCGTGGTCGAGGGCGTGGTTGATCGCCTGCACCAGTGTCATCTGCGCCATGAAGTCTGATCTCCCGCGGGGACTCGCCCCGTTCGTTCATCCGCCGATCACGATCGCCGCCAACGCCGCCGCTTGCTGGGCCTGTCGGGCTTCCTCGGACTGTGCGATCGCGGCCGGGTCTGCCGCGAAGTGTTCGGACGCGAGGTTGAGCAGGTCCGCGACCTCGTCGACCGGGACATCCACCTTGGGGTAGCCCGGCCATCCGCTGACATCGATCGTCGTGCGCCCGTTGCCCCGGTCGATCAGGCCCCGCACGAAGGCGGGGTTGATCCACCAGGTCTTGCCCTTGTGATCGATGACCTTGACGAGCATGCGACGCTCCGGTTAGCCGCCCAGGAAGTCCGTCTCGATGGGCTTCTCGAAGATCTCGCGCACCGCGAGCAGCGCGAGCCCGAACCGGGCCCGGTCCTCGTCGGTGAACAGCACGGGCTCGGTCCCCTCGACCCAGCAGTAATAGCGGTAGGCGTGACGCCCGATCCCCTCGCCGAACTTGACCTTCACATGCACGATCCGGGTGTCGGCACGCTCCTCGACGGCGCCGTCGGGCTGCGTCACGGTGAAGGACGGCGCCTGCGCGACGAAGTGGAGTGTCTTGTCACCGGCATAGCGCGTCTCGAGGCCGTACGAGTCGGCGAGTTCGAGCAGCTGCGCCCTCGCGTTCGCGGTGGATTCGCGTGCCTCGGGCGCGGTCATGAGATTGCCGTACCGCAGGGCCCCGCTGAACTGGAGGGATCGCGCGCACCCGGTCATGGTCAGCGCGAGGGCGGCGATCGCCGCGAGCGAGGCGGTCCGGGCTGTCTTCCGATTCGTCATCGCGTGGGTCCCCTTCTTTCCGTGGGTTGGTCTGTTCTGATCGTTCGCTCAGGCCCGCTGCGGCTGGGCCTTGAGCCCGACCTGGTCCGGGTTGATGCCCAGGCTCGAGGTCCGCATCGTGTCGCGCTGCTCGCGCAGATCCGCCGGGATCTCCGCGAACATGTGGTCGAAGAATTCCGTCTTGTCGGGGTCGGGCACGCCCTCGGCCGCCTTGACGATCTCGCTGACGATCTTCTCGGCGCGTTCGCCCAGCGACGCCTGCTTCTCGTCGTCCCAGAGGTTCTGGTCGACGAGGTACTTGCGGGTCCGGATCAGCGGGTCCTTCTCCATCCACGCCTCGACTTCCGCGGCGTCGCGGTACCGCCGCGCATCGTCCGCGGTGGTGTGGTCGCCCAGGCGGTAGGTCAGCCCCTCGATGAACGAGGGGCCGTCGCCGTTGATCGCCCGCTTCCGCGCATCGCTCACGGCCTTGTAGACCGCGAAGATGTCGTTGCCGTCAACGCGGATGGTCGGCATGCCGTACGCGAAAGCCTTCTGTGCGACGGTCTTGGAGGCCATCTGCTGCTCGAAGGGGACGCTGATCGCCCATTGGTTGTTCTGGCAATAGAAGATCGTGGGGACCTTGAGCACGCTGGCGAAGTTCATGGCGCCGTGGAAGTCGCCCTCGCTGGTCGCGCCGTCGCCGAAGTAAGTGATGACGGCGCCCTGCTCCTTGCGGAGCTTCATCGCCCAGGCGATGCCCGCGGCGTGGAGCATGTGCGTGCCGATCGGGACGCTCAGCGGCGTCATCTTCACGCCCTCGGGGATCATGTTGCCCCGCTCGTCACCCATCCAGTGCATCAGGATCTGGTGGTAGGGCATCCCGTGCAGGTGCATCGCGAGGTTCTCGCGGTAGCAGGGGATCACCCAGTCGGTGCCCTTCACCATCGCCATCGCGCTGCCCGCGGCGTTCGCCTCCTGCCCCTTGTTCTGCGGATAAGTGCCCATCCGCCCCGAACGCTGGAGCTTGAAGGCGATCTCGTCGAGCTGGCGGCAGATCCACATCTGTTCGTACGCCTCGACGACCTGCTCGTCGCTCAGCGTGTCCTTGGCGAGCTTCTTGTCGAGCTTGCCGGTCTCGTCGAGGATCTGGAGATACTCGATCTTCGCCTCGTAGATCGTCTCAATCGGCATCGGCTCTCCCGGATGGTCGGCAATCGATCGGTTTGGCGACAATGATCGCGCTGAGCGTGTGTCAACCCAGGCCGATTGTAGGCGGAACACCGCGAGATCGAGCCCCGTCGGGGGGCGTTCACATGCCGCAGCGAGGCTACCAGTCCCGGCCGCGGACGCCGTCGCGGGTCGTCAGAAACGCGGCCATCTGTCTGAGAGCGGCCGCCCATCTGTCGGGGTCGATCGCGTCGCCGCCCGGGTGCGGGCCGGGATCGACCAGCACCGGGGGAACCGCGTCGCCTTGCGAGCGCAACGCGACCGATCCGTCCGTCGCCGCGATGTTGAGATCGAATGGGCCGTCCTCGATCCTGTTCGGCGGCGGCATGAATCCGGGCGTGTGGAACCCGCGCCACTCGACGATCAACGCCTTGCGGCTCGGGAACCGCACCGAGCTGAGCGTGGCCGTCTTGCACGCCTGTGATCCGATCCGCTCGCGGTCTTCGGAGAGGAACTCGGGCGTGAGGTAGAACGCTGGGGGGATGCGCCGGACCATCGGAACCCCGACTTGCGTTGGGTCGATCCCCCGCTCAGCCGCGACCCACTCGGCGGCGGGCACGCTGATCGTGTCCTCGGAGCACAGCACGGCGTCGGAGATATAGCTCCCGCCGAAAGCATCACGCATCGATTCGATCCAGAAGTTGCCCGAGGTCGGGTAGCCGTACGGCGGGATCTCAGTCGTTCCGTCCAGCCCAATCCACCCGATCTCGGGGCCGTCGACGGAAGCATGCGGCTCATAGACAAACGGAACGGAATCGTTGAAGTCGATCGCATACACCGCGACCGCCGCCGCCATCGAACGCATCTCCATGCTGCACGCGACCTTTGCGGCCGACCGCCGCGTCCCCGCGATTGCTGGCATCAGAATGCCGAGCAGGATCATCACGATGCCGAGAACCACCAAGAGCTCGAGGAGCGTGAAGCCGGGGCGGGGCGTGCTCATTATTTTCTTCCAATTTTGAGTGAGAACCCTTCTCTCTCTCTCTGTAGTCTATCGGATAGCGTCTGTCGACACAAGAAGGGAAGAATACAAATGCAAAGTAGATCGATCGTTCACCGGGTACTTGGTGCGGTGATCGCTCTCCTGGTCGTAGCGCCCGCCGCCCTGTCTTGGTGCTACATCACCCGGATGCCACCACCGGGGTACATTCCGGGTCTCCAAACAGCGCCGTGCGGCCAGTGTCAGTGCGAACCGTTCGACATCTGCCCGCCCGGCAAGGAGTGTGAACGGGTCGTCGGGCACTTCGGTGCACGAGACGACTGCATCCGTTCAAATCTTGTTGTGCCGATGCAGAGTTGGCACGGCGGATCATGCAACAGCGGGCAGAACGGCTGCTGCCATCGTGATGGTTCATCGATCTACATGGGCGATTCGCCGAATACATGTACGATTCCGAACGATTCGATCGGCGGCAGCTACTGCTTCTTCGTTGAGCCGGTGTGAGCGTGGGCAAGATCACATTTGGGGACTTTCTCGTGTTCCGAAACATTCTTGGTGCATTGTTGATCGGCGCGTTCTCGGCCGATCTTGCCGCCGAAGAGCCTGTCGATGTAGACGAACTGGTCGCGCGACTCGCCGCGAGACTCCCCGAGCGGGTACGCGTCGAGTTGCATCTGATACGCCATGGCGACACCACGCCGTTCTCTCGCCATGTACTCACCTACACGCCTGATTGGATTCGAAGCGAACAGTGGCGGCTGCTGCCCGAATTCGGAGAAACACTCATCCTGTCCGGCACAGACGACGGCGAAACGACGACTCTCTTCTATGGAGATATGCACCGTATTGAGATCACCGAAAGCGCCCCGACCACGATGGGCGTGGATGGGCCAACCAGGATGGTGCCGATGCCAATCCTCAACGCGCTGCGCTCGGCCCGATCGGTTGAAAGGACGGATTCCCTTCCGGACGGCGAAACCTATCTCCTCAATATTCCAAATCTTGTTGGTGATACCTACATCGAGATCGATGTGAGTGATGACCGAATCACGGCGTTCCGGAAGGGAAGGGCGAGCGACCAGATTTCATCCCAGATCGAGTACACGCGATACCAAGCGCTGGAGAGCGGAGACGAACTGCCCCGTTCGGTGACCTGGACGGCCGGGCAATCCAAGCCCGGCGAACCACCGATTCGCCATGAGATGCGCATCATCAAGGTCGAGGAACTCGCGCCCGATGTGAGCATGCCGGTGCTCACCAACATCCCCGACGCGACCATCGTTGATCGCATCGAGGGGGTCACGCGTCGGGCGGACGGGTCGGTCATCGGGCCGATCCAGACCGAATCGAACATGCCGCCTGCGACACGGAGCGGTGGGATCCCGCTCCAGACCGTCCTGACCTGGGGCGGCGTGGCGCTGGTGCTCGGTGCGGTGTTTATCTATGTCCGTCGGGCCCGAGCGATGCGAGCCTAGATCGAATGCGCCCCTCTCCGGACAACGAACCGCGCGGCGACAACCTCGGCGAGCCTCCGCCGCAGCCCGGTCGGCTTGCCGTCTGTCTGCTGTGGCTCATCGCCGCGGTGTGGGTGTTCGCGGGTGTGTCGAAGGTCGTCGATCTCGCACTCCCCGAACCAAGTGCGGGCGTGTTGGCGAGCGAACCAACCTGGGCCGGTCAGTTCCCGGCGTGGCTCATCACGCTGGTTGCGGCGGCCGAAATCGGCGTGGGGGTCGCCATCTGCGTGGGGCGGCGCCGAACGGGTATCGCCTTCGCGTGCGCGCTGTTGACCGCATTCGCGCTGGCGTTGTGGATCATCCCGCCCGGGCCTTCCCAGGCATGCGGCTGCTTCGGTCCGACCGACTCGGCGTTCGATGCAGTCCCGGCGCACGCGAAGATCGCCGCCTTCGGCGGTCTTCACGCTCTGGCCTTTGCTGTGAGTGTCCCGATCGCCCGGCAGCGGCTGGCGGTTCCGGCCGTGCGGTAAAGCGCTCCGAAGTGCCCGTGGGCCCCGCGTGGTTAGCCCTCGTCGATCTTGCTCATGCCCTCGCGGCCGGTGCCGCCCGAGACATACTGCCCCGTGATCGCGTGGAACTGCTTGATGTGGGTCTGGTCGGGCTCGCGTCCCTTGCCCAGCAGGTCCGTCGGGGTCTTCTCCGGGATGATGAAGTCCGAGGCGGGCTTCTGCTCGCTGACATCGAGCGCCGCCTTCGCCGCGACCTTCATGCTGTCGTCCGCGTTCGCCTCCAGGTTCGCGAAGGCGTTGCGGATCTCGAGCTCCGCGAGGTCGAAGAAGTGCAGCGCCGCCTGCTTGTCACGCTCGAACTCCGCCCCGCCGTGCCCCGCGCGGAGGTCCGCGTCGAGCTTGCTGAGGGTGCAGAGCCAGGCGTGCAGGAAGATCGCCGCGTCGGCGATCCGCGCCTGGGCGCACTGGGCGGACACCATCTTGGTGTCATACTTCTTGCCGGTGATCTTGTAGCGGTAGGTGAACTCGCTGATCCACTTCGCGACCCGCTTGCCCTGGTCGACGAGGCTCTGGTGCAGCCCCTCGATGTGCGGCGGGCGGCGCCGGATGCCCAGGATCACCTCCGTGAAGATCGGGATGCCCGCCTTCACGATCGCGGGGCTGAACTTGAAGTTTTCCGCCGCGAGCTTGAGGCCCAGCATGTGCTCCGCGAGGGCCTTGCCGCCCCACCCGAAGATGAACTGCTGCATGACCTCGTTGGCGCCCTCGACGATGGTGTTGATGCGCGAGTCGCGGAAGATCCGCTCCACCTCGTTCTCGGTCATGTACGACTCGCCGCCCATGATCTGCATCGCGTCGTTGACGCTGCGCCAGCCCATCTCGGAGCAGAACACCTTGCAGATCGCGGTCTCGACGCGGATGTCGTCGTCGCCCCGGTCCAGGAACCCGGTCGTCATGTACAGCATCGCGTCCATCGCGTAGCAGTACGCGCTCATCCGCGCCACCTTCTCCTGCACCTGCTCGAAGTCCGCGAGCGGGCGCCCGAACTGGTAGCGGGTCTGCGACCACTTGATCGCCTGGTCCTTCGCGCGCTTCGCGCCGCCCAGCATGCCCGCCGACAGCGTGCAGCGGCCGTAGTTCAGGCAGGTCAGCGCGACATTCAGGCCCTTGCCCTCCTGGTGCAGCAGGTTCTCCCGCGGGACCTTCACATCCTTGAAGCGGATGCGCGCCTGCCAGGTGCCCCGGATGCCGCACTTGGCGCGGTTGGGGCTGTAGATATCGATCCCCTCCATGTTCGGGGTGCAGACGACCGCGGTGACCTTGTCCTTCCCGTCGATCTTCTGCTTGGCCATCACCGTGAACAGACCCGAGATCGCCCCGGAGGTCGCCCACTTCTTCTCCCCGTTGAGGATGTAGTGCAAGCCGTCATCGCTCACCTCGATGCGTGTCTCCTGCCCGCCCGCGTCGCAGCCCACATTGGGCTCGCTGAGGCAGAACGCGCTGAGCCAGTCCTGCGCGAGGTGGGGGAGCCACTCCTTCTTCTGCGTATCGGTGCCGAACAGCATGACCGCCTTGCACCCGATCGACTGGTGGGCGCTCACGATCACCGCCGTCGAGCCGCAGTATTTGCCGATCATCTCCAGCACGCGGTTGTAGCTGGTGATGCCCATGCCCAGCCCGCCGAACTCCTTGGGGATCGTCATCCCCAGCACGCCCATCTTGAACAGGCGCTGCAGGGCCCACTCGGGGACATGCTGCTCCTGGTCAATCTCGATCGAGGGGTGCTCGTTTTTGAGATAGTCCTCGAGCTCGGCCAGCAGCCGGTCGCACTCCGCAACCTCCTCGGGACGCTCCGCCGAGATGTCGGGATAGGGGAACAGCAGCTCGCTGCGCACCTTGCCCGCGAACATGCTGCGGATATGCCCCTGTTCCGCCGAGTCGGCCCCCAGCAACGCCTCGGCCTGCTCGATGGTCTTGCGGTCCTGCTCGCTCAGACCCTTCATCTGCTTCAGGTCAGCCATGCCAACGCCTCCTCGGGGGGTCACCCCGGTTGTGTCTGTCTGTCATCGGCAGCCCGCAACGCAAGGGCTACCATCATCGGGAGCCAGCGATTCGGGGTCGGCATCCGCCGGCCGTCCCCGTCGCGAAGCCCGCGTTTCTCGGTCCTGACGCGGAGCGAGAGCGGTCACGCGACCGATGCCGGGCTCCGTTCCACCGGTTTCCACCCATCTTCCCCACCGGATGCACGCCGGGCAACTGTACTAATACAGATACCGGCTGAATCGCGGAAAATGAACAATCTGTTTATAGATTGACCGGGTATCTGGGTCAACTCAGGCCTTCGCCGCCGCACCGGGCTTCTTGTCCTTGCCCGCCGAGCGTTCGAAGAACGCCTCGATCGCCGCCGTCGCCTCGGGCGTGTGCCGCAGGCGGACCAGGTGCTCCCGCTCCGCCTTGATCCCGGCCGACCACCCGCTCGCGATGCCGATGTCCACGCAGTCGGCGACCGCCGCGGCGGCCTTGGTGTCGGGCAGGTCACCCCGCACGCCGTCGAGCGCCTCGAGGACACCCGGCGCCCAGTCCCCCCGCCCGATCCAGACGCTCGGCGCGCCGTCCCGGTCGAGCTTGCGCACATGCCCGTCCGGCGCCGCTCGGTCCGCGACCCAGCTCGCCGCGACCTTCCGCAGATCGCCCGCTTTCGCGCAGGTCGCGTCGAACAGGCCCATGCTGACCGCGTCGTCGTAGGTCATGGGCTTGCCGACAGCGGTCATCTCAATCGCGGCCTTTGCGTCGATCCGCGCCGGGAGCATCTGCGTGCCGCCCCAGCCGGGGCAGATCGAGAGCCCCGCCTCGGGGAGCCCCACGGGGTAGGGCTTCCCGCTCGGGGAGGGCGCCCCGATCAGCCCGTCGCAGTGCATCGCGAGTTCGAGCCCGCCGCCCAGGGCCGCCCCGTTGATCGCCGCGGCGGTGGGGTACGGAAGCCGGCTCAGCTTCCCGAACACGCTCGCGCCGTACTCGAGGTACTTGTGCAACTGCTCGTCGTCCATCGCCATGATGGATTTGAGGTCCGCCCCCGCGACGAACGACCGCTCGCTCGCCGATGCGAGCACCAGCCCCCGCGCATCCTGCGGGAGCGCGTCGATCGCCGCTTCCAATCGCTGGATCAATTCGAGTTCCAGCACCACGACCGCCTTGCCCGGCTGGTCGAGCTCGATGATGCAGATCTTGGCGTGGTCGCCCTGCCCGTAGTGGATCGGAAGCGGTTCGATGGACATGGGGTTCTCCGTCAGTGTCCGCGCAAAGCCCGCGGCCGTGCGCACGATAGGTGCGTCGCACACGCTCCGCGCTGAGGCGTCCGCGCCGCTCGGCTCAGGACGCCTTGGGCTTCACCGGGCAGGTCCGCACATTCAGGACGCAATACGCCGGGCAGACGCCCACCGCACCCGTCGCGAGCAACACCAGCCCGACGATCCCCGCGATGATCCCGAGCAGCGTGCCCAGCCCGAGCACGAGCCACGCCAGCGCGATAAGCACGATCCCGAGAGCCACCCGGATGATCCGGTCGGCTTTTCCCTCATTGGTCATGGCGGTCCTCCTTTCGCGGCGCATCCTACGGGATGACACGCCGCGATCGCCCCGCCCGAGCGGGTCG
>DLBY01000109.1:20754-24118 GCA_002480345.1 Phycisphaerales bacterium UBA7812
CCCCGCCCGAGCGGGTCGCGCCATCGGCTGTCGCGCCGATGCGCGGTGAATCACTTCAGTCGCGCAATAAGGTTCGCCTGCGCCGCCTCCGTCGCGAGCACCGCGGCGGACAGTTCCGCGCCGCGCAGCACGAGGTCGAGATCGCGTGACCGGTCCAGGTCGTTGAGCAGCGACTTGGTCGCCGCGAGCGCCTCGGGGCCCGCTTCCGTGTAGCGGTGGACGACCTCGTCCGTCGCGGCGTCCAGGTCATCCCGCGTCGGGCTCACGACATCCGCGATCCCGATCTCGTGCGCGCGCGTGCCGCTCATCACGCCCCCCTGCAGCAGCACGGCCCGGGCCGGTCCGCCCCCGATCTTGCGCACGAGCCAGGGCGCGACCACCGCGGGGCAAAGCCCCAGGTCGACCTCGGGGAACCCGAGCTTCGCGTCGGCGTGGGTGACGACCAGGTCGCACACGCACGCGAGCCCGCACCCGCCCCCGATCGCGGCGCCGTTCACCTTCGCGACCACGACGCTGGACAGGCATCGGATCTTGACCGTTAGACGCGCCAGGCTCGCGAGCAGGCGCTTGGGGAGCATGGGCTCCCCGCTCCCGCCCGAGCCCTCGTCGATGATGACCTGCTTGAGGTCCATCCCGGCGCAGAACGCCCGCCCCGCGCCGGTGATGACGGTGACGACGACGCCCGGCTCTTCTTCGAGACGGTCGATGCACGCGTGCAGGCCCTCGAGCATCTCGATGCTCATCGCGTTGCGCTGCTCGGGACGGTTGATCGTGACCGTCGCGACGGGGCCCTCGATGTTCAGGCTTGCCAATTCGTTCATGGGTCCGCTCATTTCTTCCACACGCTCGCGAGGCGTTCGATCGCCTCGTCCCCCGTCACCAGCGACAGCGACGCGTCGAGGGCGCGCGCCGCACGCCCCGGCATCGTCTTCTCGCCCGCTGATTCCATCGCCCACGCCTTGGTCGCCTTGATCCCGTGCACGCTCTTGCCCGCCAGTGAACGGGCGATCTCGTGCGCACGATCGGTGACCCCGTCGCGCGTCTCGACCAGTTCGTGCACCAGCCCGAGCCGCGCGCCCTCCGCGCCGTCGAACAGCGCCGGATCCAGAAGCCTCCGGCGCGCGCCGCCGGCCCCGGCGCCGTCCATCAGGAAGGGCGCCGAGATCGCGGGCGAGATGCCGAGGCGGACGACGGGGTATCCCAGCTTCGCGTCCCGCTCCGCGACGACGATGTCCGCGCCGCCCAGCAGCGCACACCCCCCCGCGACCGCGGCGCCGTGGGCCGCGAGCACCACCGGGCGGGGGCACGCCCGCATCGCCTCGATCGCGGCGCTCAGGCCCGAAAGGAACGACTTCATCACCGCCTGCTCGGGCCCGTCATCGCGACACAGGTCGAGGTCGAACCCCGCGCAGAAGCACTTGCCCTCGCCCCGCAGCAGCACCGCGCGGACCGCCGCGTCGTCGCCCTTCGCGGCGGTCACCGTGCGCACCGCGTCCGTCAGATCGCTGAGCATCTCGGGCGTCAGCGCGTTGCGCTTGTCGGGGCGGTCGAGCACGATCGCGCGCACGCCCCCGTCGGTTTCGATCCGGATCATGATCCGCCCCCCGCCCGGTCCGTCGCGGCCCGCATCCGGGCGCCCGTCGCGATGCGTTCCGCGAACGCCGCGGCGTGCGCGAGCTTGGCTCGGTTGACGCGCGTCGTATCGCCGGCGTCCTCGATCGAGCGCACGAGCGACTCGGTCGAGATGTTCCCGGGTGCGCGGTTGCCCTCGACCGAGGCGTACGGGCAGCCGCCCAGCCCCGACGCGGCGCCGTCGAACGAGCGCACGCCCATGGTCAGCGCCTCGCGCACGCATTCGGTCGCGTGCCCGAAGGTGTCGTGCAGGTGCAGCGTGAGGCTGGGCTCCCCGAACGCGGTGGTGGGGGAGCCTTCGAGCGCCTCCATCGCCGCGAGCAGCACGGGGGTGAGCGTCGCGGGGGTCGCGGCGCCGATGGTGTCGCCCAGGTCGATCTCGTCGATCCCGAGTTCGCGGAGCATGTGCGCCACTTCGCCGACCTTTTCGGGCTGGACCTCACCCTCGTAGGGGCATTCGACGATGCAGGAGATGTACCCGCGCGTGCGCAGGCTGTGCTCCTTTGCCGCCGCGACGACGGGCGCGAAACGACGCACGCTCTCCTCGATCGAGGCGTTCGTGTTCTTGAGGCTGAAGGACTCGCTCGCGGCGGGGAAGACGCTGATTTTCTCGATTACGGGCCGCCCCGCTTGTTCGTGCGCGCGTTCGTTGACGGCGAGCGCCGCCTCCATGCCCCGCTCGTTGGGCACGAGCACCGACCACTGCACCCCGTCGGGCTTGGCGGCGTCGAGGTCGGCGGCGAGCAGGGCGAACAGGTCGCTCGCGTCCCCGAGTTGGGGCACCCACTTCGGGCTGACGAAGCTCGTGACCTCCACCTCGTCCACGCCCGACGCGGAGAGCAGGCGGACCAGTTCCGCTTTCTCGGTCGTGGGGATCACGCCCGACTCGTTCTGCAGGCCGTCGCGGGGGGCGACATCGGTGATGCGGACGGTCGCGAAGGTCGACATGCGGCGAGTCTAGGGCGGCTCGGCGTCCCGGTTCGGGCGGGTTTGGGCTGCCAATCCGGCACTCGCGGTGTGCGAACTGGCAGCGAACGGCGCACGCGGCCCGCGTCTCCGACGCGATGGAACTGGCACGCGTCTTGCCATTTCTCTGCTCGTGCGAGTGCACGGCCCGGCGGCGGTCGCCGGGAGAGACAAACACGAGACGAACTCATGATTGTTCGCATTTTCGAAAGGGGACCCCAGATGTCACAGCTCATGCGTCGTGATCCGGTGTTCGGTCCCATGGACCGGCTGTTCACCCAGTTTGCCCGCGACCCGTTCTTCAGCCTCGCGAACGGCGTCACCAACGGGATCACCAATCTCATCGAGGACGAGGGCACGCTTGCCCTGGATGTCTCCGACGATGGGGAGAACATCGTTGTCGAGGCCTCGCTGCCCGGCTTCAGCCGCGACAATGTCGCGATCGAGGTCGAGGACGGCGTGCTGACCATCGCCGCGAAGCAGCAGGAAACGACCGAGGACAAGGGCGAGGAGAACGGCGTGCACTATGTCCGGCGTGAGCGCCGGTTCGGCACCCTCTCCCGGCGCGTCACGCTCCCCGTCGCGGTCGATGACGAGAACGCGAAGGCGACGCTCGCGGACGGCGTGCTGACCCTCCGCCTGCCCAAGACGACCAAGGATCTCCCGCGTCGCATCACGGTCAACTGACGGATACGCCCCGTGTCCGGGATGGCACCCCCTGCGCGGTGCCGCTCGGCGTGGGATCTCCCGGAGAAGGCCCGAGCCG
>DLBY01000089.1:0-441 GCA_002480345.1 Phycisphaerales bacterium UBA7812
ATCTGCGAGATGGAGGCGACCACCGACGCGCCCACACTCTGCAACCTCGCGCAGCACAGCTACTGGAACCTCGCGGGCCACGACTCGGGCACGATCGGGGCGCACGAACTGACGCTGTTCGCGGATCACTACACCCCCGCGGACGAGAGCAACATCCCGACCGGTGAACTGCGGCGGGTCGACGGGACGCCCTTCGATTTCCGCGACAGCAAGCCCATCGGGCGGGACCTCGGCTCGGTGGGCGACGAGCCCTCGGGGTATGACCACAACTTCGTGGTCCGCGGGGACCCGACGGCGCTGCGACCCGTCGCGCGGGTTCGCGATCCGGAGAGCGGCCGGGTGATGATGCTCCATGCCGATCAGCCCGGGGTGCAGGTCTACACCGGCAATTACCTGAACGGGAGTTGCGCCGGGAAGGGTGGCGCGGGCTACCCGCGGTAT
>DLBY01000089.1:769-1175 GCA_002480345.1 Phycisphaerales bacterium UBA7812
CCGGGTTCTGCCTGGAGACCCAGCGCTTCCCCGATGCGATCCACAAGCCGGACTGGGTGCAGCCTCTGCTCAGGCCGGGTGAGGTCTACCGGCACACGATGGTGTTCGCGTTCTCGACCGACCGCGACGGGTGAAGGGGCTTCGATCCAGGCGGGGGTGATCAGCCCATCAGCGTGCCGACAATCAGCGTTGCGCCGAGGCCCACGACGCCCACGATGACGCCCATTCGGAGGAAGTCCCGGACGGTCAGCCCCCCGGCGGCGAAGGAGACCGCGTTGGGCGGGGTGGAGACCGGCAGCCCCATCGCGAGGCTCGCGCCGAGCGCGACGGCGACGCCCGCCTGCATCGGCGCGAGGACGCCCTCGCCTGTCGCGGCGCCGCTCGCGATGCCCGCGAGGCCCAGGGC
>DLBY01000089.1:1472-14999 GCA_002480345.1 Phycisphaerales bacterium UBA7812
GCGATGCCCGCGAGGCCCAGGGCGATCGGCATGAGCAGGTTCGCGGTCGCGGTGTTGCTCATCAGCGTGGACATCACGAGCGTCATCGACGCGATGACCAGGATGACCGCGAGCGCGGGGAGGCCCGCGAGCGGGATCTGGTCGACCATCCACGCGGCGAGGCCCGTCGCCTCCATGCCCTGCCCCAGAGCCAGACCGCCCGCGATGAGCAGAAGGATGTCCCACTCGAGCGTGTTGATGTCGTTGCGGGACATGATCCCGCTTGCGGTGAACACCATCAGCGGGACGAGCGCCGCAGCCGCGATCGGCAGACCGGTCCAAGGGCTCGTGACCCAGAGCAGAACGGTTGCGCAGAAAGTCAGCGCGGTGATGACGGCCGCGAGCCCGCCCCGCTCGGGAGGCGGCATGTCCAGGCCCTTGCTGCGTTCGCGGTCTTCGTCGCTGAACGAGTAGAAGAACAGGATCGCGGCCCACGAGACGAGCAGGAGCGCGAGCACGAGCGGGATCGCGAAGAGCATCCAGCCGAGGAAGTCGATCTCGACGCCCGCGGCCTTGAGCGCACCGAACGCGATCGCGTTGGGCGGGGTGCCGATGGGGGTGCCGATGCCGCCCACATTGGCGCCGACGGGGACCGCGATGAGCAGGGCCTTGCGCAGTCCGCTCGATTTATCGAGCGAGAAGCACAGGGGGCCGATGAGGGTGCACATCATGACCGCGGTGGCGGTGTTGCTCATCCACATGCTGAGGACAGCGGTGACGAGCAGCACGCCCAGGATCAGCCGCGCGGGCGACTTCGCGAACGGGCTGAGCAGCAGGCGGGCGAGCAGGTTGTCGAACCCCGTCTTGTGCGCGGCCTTGCCCAGGATGAACCCGCCCAGCATGAGGATGACGACGGGCGCCGCGGCGGGCTCGATGAAATCGGTCCAATCGGCGATCGTCGACCCTCCGGCGGGGAGGGCGAAGGGTCGTCCGTCTTGCGCTGGATAGCCCAGGAACAGGGCGCCGAGGCCCATGATCAGCACGCCGGTCGCGAAGGGCGGGATCGCGGCGGTGGTCCAGTACCACGCGGCGAGGACGAAGATGCCCAGCATGACCTTCGCGTCGGGCGTCAGGCCTGCGCGTCCCGGGAGCACGGTCTCGGAAGCGAGGTACGCGAACGCGCCGAGGATTGGGCCCAGCCCGACGGACGCGATGGGCCACCAGCGGGCGTTGATGAGCCCTTGGAGAACGGACGCGTCGGGGCGGTAGCCCATCGCGGACGCGATCCGGCGCATCTGCGGGAAGTCACGCTGGTCGGCCTTGGACGGATCTGGTCGGAATGGGTTTCGTGGCACGCGGGATTGTAGAGGTGATCCAAAACTTCAAAGGATCTTTCGGTCCCGTGAATAAGAAACGCCGCAGATTCTGGTGCGCACAGATTCGTTCATCCGTCGCTCGATCACCGGCCGCGCCGGATCGCTTCCTTGATCTCGCGCCAGTCCACCAACTTGAAGTTCTGAGTCTCGGGCGCGTTGTCATCGTCCTGGGCGATGAACAGCCCGAGTGGAAACGCGGGGCCGATCGGCTGGGCGCACGCGGCGATGCCGTCGGTGTGGGTCGTCCCATCGATCCCGTCGCGTCCAGCGATCCTGAACGAGCCGACATACTTGTTCGGATGGGCGCGTTCGTAGACGGCGTAGCGATCGTCCCCCTGGCTCGACGCGATGAGGTACCCGTTGCGAGGATCCAGGAATCGGTCCGGCGCCCAGATCGCGAGCCCCTCGACATCGCTGATGAGGTGGCCGCGTCCCTGCGTATCAGCGCAGGTATCGACGAGCCGCCTTGCGGAACCGAATCTGGCCCAGTCCGGGCGGCCGCCCGTCTTGCGCGGGAGGTCGTACCGCCAGATGCCGACGCCCTCCTCGCCGACAAAGACTGACATCGTGAGCGGATCGGCGACGACGCCTTCGAGCTGGGTGCCCACGGGCACCGTGGCGACAGGGGTTGCGCGGACCACACCTTTGTCCCACGCGATGCGCAGAACTTCGACCAGCCCGGCTTTGGAAGTGGTCAGCGCAACGACTTCGTACCCGAACGCCGCGAGCGCGAACCCGTAGACATCCGGGAGTGTCGACACAACCCCGCCTGCGTCCACACGGGTGATCGTTCGGGTATCCGTGTCGATGCTCCA
Source organism: Phycisphaerales bacterium UBA7812 (assembly GCA_002480345.1). GTDB lineage: Bacteria > Planctomycetota > Phycisphaerae > Phycisphaerales > UBA1924 > UBA1926. The sequence continues at coordinate 3,643 of DLBY01000089.1, forward strand.
GAAGTACACCGCGTTGGCATCGACGGCCGTCCCGCCCAGCAGGTGGACCGCCTCACCGTCGGGGGCGGGCATGGTCACCACATCGATGTTGTTGATCGACCCGACCTGCTCGAACGAGAGGCGTTCGCCGGAAAGGGCGTACACACCAACCCCCGCGTCCTTGTCGGAGCCGAAGACGAGACTGAGGCTCGGATCGGTCGGATGCACCCAGATCGCGGGATCGTCCGCGGCGTCATCGGGGGAGAGGGTCGCTTCGGTTTCCGCCGCTGGGCGGACCAACGCGAACGGTTGGGCATGATGCCGAACGGGCGTGCAGCCCGGCAGTGCCGGCAGGGCGCAGCAGGCCGCGAGCATGATCCAGAGACGCGAGGGGACGCGAAGGGTCGACGCGCGTGAAAAACCGGATGGTTTCGGCCTGTTCTTCTTCATCGTTTCTTCACCTTTTCCTTTGCACAATCTTCATGCATCCAGCGGTCCACTCCGTGCTCGATGCCGGCTAGCCTCGGCTCATCTCTTGCATGGAGAAGTCATCGTGAAAACAGATGGAATGTATCGGGGGGCGCGGGGCACCGCTGCCGCACGCCCCGGATTTACCCTGATCGAACTGCTCGTGGTCATCGCGATCATTGCGTTGCTCATCGGCATCCTGCTCCCGGCGCTCGGCGCTGCGAAGGAATCGGCGCAGCAGGTCGTCTGCATGTCGAACCAGAAGCAGATCGTCATGATGGGTCTTTCGCACGCGCTCGACAACGACGGCGCGATGAGCACCGGACGCTGGCACAACAACAGCCAGTATTCCGCGGGCCCGCTCGACGAGAAGGGCTGGGTCGCGGACTTCGTGCTGGGCGGATACGGCAAGCCCGGCACGATCCTCTGCCCGACCAACCCGGGCGAGTCATCCACCGCCTGGTGCGTCCAAGACCTCTCCGAGGGGGCGCAGTGGAAGGAATACACGCAGGAGGACTTTGACCGCCTGATCGGCGAGGGCTTCAACACGAACTACGCGCTCTCCTGGTACGCCGCGTACACCGGGCACGCCAACCCCTTCGACCCCGTTGGGCGGACGCAGTCGCAGACGCTCGCGTTCATGATCGGTCCGCTGCGTGACGACAAGATCACGAACGCCAGCCCCACAATGGTGCCCTTTATCGGCGACGGCGTTGCGGATATCGGGAAGCCCCAGGAGCAGTCCAGGTTCCTTCTGAACGGCGCGACCGTGGACACCGCCAAGAGCATCACGGACGGCCCCGCGGGCCTCGCCTTCGGACCCCAGGGTCCGGTCCCGAACCGGCAGGAATGGAGCCGCTGGGGTCCGATGCACGGCAAGCTCACCAGCCGCTCAAACGCGAATCTCGACCAGCAGGGCGCGGTGGGCACGATCGGGCAGATCGCGTTCGTCGATGGTCATGTCGAGAAATTCCGCGACACGAACGCCGACGGTCAGTTCGACCTTTCCGGCCGGATCGAGCGCGGCGCCTACCGCCAGATCGCGGTCCACACCGATTCGGACATCGACGCGAATGTGTTCGGCGGTTGGCTCACCCGTCGCGGCCTCGATTTCTGACCCTGTCACATCATCCGCTGCGTCGCGCCGCGTGGCGTGGGCAGTGCTGAACGAGAGATCGCCGCGTGGAGGCTCCACGCGGCACCCCATGATCCGCGCCCGGTGCGCGGCCCATACCAGGAGAACTCAGCATGAATCGCACCCTTGCTCTTATCGCCCTCGGTGGGCTCGCCGCCTCGGCCTCCGCGCAGGCTGTTGACCTCGGCAACATCACCCTCTGGGGCACGGAGTACAATGTCCGCCGCGCCAGCTTCAACGAGCAGATCCAGTATCCCGAGCCCGCCTTCGGGGGGTTCGACTTCGAGTTCACCGCGACCGAGGCGTGCCACTTCCTGGGCAATAACCGCCTCCTCCTCGCGACCGATTCGGGCGATGACTTCGGCAGCGCCAAGAACCAGATCGTTGAGGTCGAGATCCTCGAGAACACCGACGGCCTGTTCGACGGTCTCAGCTTCGTGGAACTGCTCGTCGCGGAGGACGCGGGCATCCCCGGCTTCAACAACGGTGTCAACTGCGACCCCGCGGGCCTGACGATCAACACCGGCGCCGACGGCTTCGGCGCCGGCGCGATGGTGAATGTCTCCGGCGCCGAGCAGGTCTGGGCGTGGGATCTCGCGGGCGGCAGCACCCTCCTGGACGGGCCCCTGAGCATCCTGTTCGCTAACACCGACAGCGAGGACATCGAGTACATCCCCGCGGTCGACCAGTTCTTCACCATCAGCCAGGACAGCCCCTTCAGCATCATCCGCTTCGATGACAACTTCAGCGTCATCGATGCGCACGGCGACATCCCCGTCGGCGCCGATGGCATCCTCAACGGCGTCGGTGACCCCAAGGGCATCTTCAACATCCCCGACGGACCCAACGCTCCCGCAGACCTTCGCGGTCTGGGCGGCACCGCGGTCGTTGTTTTCGACGACACGGGCCCCGGGCTCGAGGCGTACCTCTACGACGGCACGCCCGTCGCGGGTGAATCCCTCGCGGACGCGACCGGGCAGAGCATCCTCGACTTCACCGCGGCGTGCGCCAGCGTCGATCCGTTCAACCTCCAGCTCGAGTCGGGGGCATTCGACCCCGCGACCGGCCGGATCTTCCTCGTCAATCAGGGTGATGTGAACATCTGCGGCTTCGTCTATGTGCTCCAGCCCGTCGATGCGGGCTGCAACGCCGCCGACCTCGCCGAGCCGTTCGGCACGCTCGACCTCGCGGACATCACCGCGTTCGTCGTCGCGTTCACCTCGCAGGATCCCTCCGCGGATATCGACGGCAACGGTCTGTTCGATCTCGCGGACATCACCGGGTTCGTGACCGCGTTCACGGGGGGTTGCCCGTAACCGCGACCGGCCCATCCGCGGGATGAACCGCGTTGACCGACAGACGCCGTCCCGGCACCGGGGCGGCGTTTTTTGTGCGCCGCCAGGAACGCCGAGCCCGCAGGCGTTCGCTCGTGGTGGACCTAGCCGATGATCTTCCGCCGCTGGTTCACATAGTCCCACAGCACGAATCGGTCGAGCGATTCCCCGCCGACAAAGAGCACGCGTCCCTTCGTCTGCTCGGCGAGACGCTGCGCGAAGGCGATGTCGTCCTCGTCCTGGCTCCAGCTGGGCAGCAGGAAGACATTGATCGTGATGCCCTCGCGGGCGCATGCCATCGCCTCGCGCATCGTCGCCCGTTCCGTGAGCGGGTCGGGGGGATAGAGCATGTAGAGGTGCTTCGCGTCGCGGGACTGCTTGCCGGCTTTGATCCCGGTCTCGGGCCCGTTCTCGAAGTGGGCGGTCGGCAGCCCGTCGGTGAACAGCACCACCTGCTTGTTGGGCGTGTCCACATTCGCGAGGTGCCGGCGCGCGAGCGAGAGCCCGTGCTGGATGTTCGTGAAATGCGGATGGACCATCGACTCGCTGACCTCGGGGTCGGCCATGTCCACGCGCAGGCGCACGACGGGGTCGCGGATCGTGACGGGCTTGGGCATCAGCGAGATGATCTCGCCAGGCGGGACGGTGCGGGCGAAGGTCGCGACCTCGATCGTGCGCAGGAAATCGCCCGGGTACTCGCTGCGGATCAGCCCGTCCATCGCCATCGCCATGCGTTTGCACTGGATGTACTGACCCATCTGCCCCATCGAGCCCGACATGTCCACCAGCAGGCAAGTTGCGCACTTCGGGTTGTTCCGCGTCAGGTGCACATCGATGTCGTCGGCGTGGATGCGGAGGCGCCCGCCCGGCCCGCGCTCACCGCGAGCCGCCGAGTTGATCAGGGTCTGGGTGATGTCGATGTGCGAGGCCGCATCACCGAACGCGTAGGGGCGTGTCTTGGGCATCTCGACGGCGCCCTCCCCTACGACCGGCCCGGAGTGCCGACCGCTGCGGCCCGCCTCGAGATCGCTGAAGATCTCGTCGAGCAGCTTCGCCTGGAAGACGCGGTGGGCCTTCGGGGTGAGGGTGTAGCCCCCTGCCGCGTCGCGCTCGAGGCCCTGTGCCTCAGCCTGCCGGCGGATCATCTCCCTGATCTGCTCGCCCATCTGGCGCAGGCCGTCGAGGTCCGCCTCGTCCACGAAGTTCTTCAACTCGTCGAGGTCGATGATCCCGATCTTCGCGTTCTGCTTTGCCTCGCGGAGCTGCTCGAGCAGCTTCTCGATCATCTCGAGCTCCATCTTCAGCTGGATCGCCTGCTCGACCGTCAGCGGCTCCCGCCCGCTGAAAGCCCAGCGCGCAGCGAGTTCTTCAACCTCGTATTGATCACCCAGGCGGTCGACGAGGTGCAGAAGATCGCTGGCGAACGACTGATCGCGCCGCTCCGCGGCGTACCACAAACGCTCCAGCTCCGCGATGCTCTGCCGACGCATCGCGCCGCGCAGAGCCTCGCGCATCGGCTTCGGCGCCTCGATCTCGTCCGCGGCCTGCTGGTATCGCTCGCGGGCGTCGGCGCAGACCGAATCGGTCTCGTAGGTCTCGAGCAATTTCCTTTGGCGCTCCTCGAGCAGACGGATCAGCGCGTCGAGACTCGGGCCGAGCCCCGCGATCTGCGACGGGTCGATTTTCACCGCGTTCGCGAGGTCCTCCTCGGTGAGGCGGCGCCGATCGCCGAACGACATCATGTGGTCCATCGCGGCCCCCGCGAGGTCGGGGCCCGCGGGGCCCGAGGGGGGCGGGAACCGCTGGGGGTCGTATCGCTGGTAGGTGTGGACGATCCCGCCGGGCTTCGTCGGCTCTCTACCCGTGCTCCGAGGCGGATTCGTCATGCACGACTGTTCGCTTCGCAACCGCGGGGGATGCGATTATCCGTGCGCCGATTGCGTCACGGGAACCTCCCGTACCCACGCCGCGGCCTCGGCACGCTGCTCGGGCTTGAAGGTCTCCACCTTGCACTTGGGCATGAACCAGCCCCAGAGGCGGGTCAGCCACCGGTGCCAGTTCGCGTCCGAGACGATCGCGCAGCGCCGAATGTCCTTCGCGTGCTTGATGTCGAACTTCAGATCGTCCAGCACCGCCTTCGGCTGCATGCCCTTGATGTGCCCCACCTCGATGAGGCACCGCATCGAACCGTGCCGGGCGATGATGTTCTCGAACTCGGGCAGGACACGCTGATAGTCGTCGTGGAGGATCTTGCCGTCCACGGCGATCTCGATGATGTCTTCATCGCGCTTGATGATGTCGATCATGAGGCGCTCTCCTCTAGTGAGCCGCCGTCACTTGGTTCGACACGAGCCGCGGAACGGCGGCAGTCTGCGTCTGAAGCACCAAAACACTAGAGGCCGCGACGCTGCGTGTCAGCCCCGCCTGATAGCGTGCGAACAAGCCGCGGCGTGATCAGTCAATCTCGTACTCCGTCGTCCCGAACCGCTCGCTCCGGCTCACCCGCTCCGTCGCCCACAGACCCGCGAGCACGAACTCGATGCAGCTTGCCCGCACCGCGGGGTCTGCGCTCGCGTTGACCTCGAACGCGCGGTCCCACACCGGGGGCACGGCCTTGACGATGCTCTCGTAGTGCGTGCTGGGCAGGGTGTCCCCCACTTCGATCTTGACGCCCTTGGCGAAGATATCGGCGATCTCGCCCAGTCCGTGCTCGTCGACATACTCGCCGAACACGCACGCGATCGCCTGGGCGAGGATCGCGTCGAGCACCTGCCGCTCGCTCATCTGGTGGGTGCCCATCATGTCGAGTTCGAGCTTGCCCAGGCTGGAGGCGTGGAAGTGGGCGAGGTCGCTGATCCGAGGCACCGCCGGCGACTCGCCGAGCCGGATCGCCCGCTGGCGGGCGCTCGCGACCATCTGCTTGTAGTTCGCGATGCTGAGACGGGCCGACACCCCCGAGTCCTGATCGACGAACTTGCTCTTCCGTGCGTGGAGCGAGATTTCCTCGACGACCTGCTTCATGAAGAGCGGAACGACGACGGGGTAGGTCGCGGGTTCCTTGGGGTCGCCCAGGTCGAGGCCGTCCTTGAGGGCTTCCTGCTCGGTGATCTCGATCGCGGCCTCGCGTGACTTGGGGTAGTGCGTCTGGATCGTCGCCCCGATGCGGTCCTTGAGCTGCGGGATGACCTTGCCCGAGCGGTTGTAGGTCTGGGGATTGGCGCTGAAGAGGACCATGACATCGATCTCGAAGGACACCGGGTAACCCCGGATCTGGACATCACGCTCCTCGAGGATGTTGAACAGGCCCACCTGCACGAGGTCGTCGAGGTCCGGGAGTTCGTTCATCGCGAACAGGCCCCGGTGCATGCGGGGGATGAGCCCGAAGTGGAGGGCCTCCTCGCTGCCGAGACTCGCCGCCCCGCGGGGACCATCGCCCGGGTGCTCGCCGTCCTGTTCACCGGTGGGGACCGACGCGTCCATCCCGAGGATCTTCGCGGGGTCGATCTCCCCGATGATGTCCGCGAACTTGGTCCCGGGCGCGAGCCGCTCGGCGTACCGCTGCTCGCGGCGCCACCACGCGATCGGGGCGTCATCCCCATGGCGCTCCAAAAACCGCTTCCCCTGACTCGTGATGGGGCTGTACGGATCCTCGTGTACCGGGCAGCCCGGGATATCCAGGAAGGGGATCGCGTCATCCAGGAATCCCGCGAGCATCCGCATCAGGCGGCTCTTCGCCTGCCCTTTCTCGCCCATGAAGAGCATGTCGTGCCCCGCGAGGATCGCGTTGACGATCTCCGGGATGACCGTGTGCTCGTACCCAAGGATGCCCGGGAACAGATCCTCGCCCGCCCTGAGGCGGTCAACGAGATTCTCGCGGAGCTCCTGTTTCACGGATCGGCTCGTCCAGCCGGAATCGCGGAGGGCGCGCAGCGTCTTCGGTCGGTCGGTCATACCGAATGGTTCGCAGCCCGGGCTCGCGCGGACGCAGAGGGGCCGCGGACTCGACGCGAAAGTCAGGGCGCCGGGGCGGCCTCGGCCGGCTCAGAAACCGATGCGACGGAGCTCCGCGTGCCGGGCATCCGCGTGCGTGCCTCCGCGATCAGGGCGAGGCGGGTCGCGTCCCGATCCCCCGGGAGGCGATCCGCGAGGGTCACCAGGACCCCGCCCGGGACCGACGCGTCCGGGGCATCGAACCCCAGGACGACGCGCACGGCGCCCGCCGCGGGATCGACCCGCGGCTCGACAAACCGGACGATGCCGTTCACGACCGCGTCGAGGGGCGTGCCGAGCCGCAGCGCGACGCGATCCCCTTGCCCGAGAAGGAGCGCCTCGCCCGCGGGGAGGTACAGATCGACCAGCGAGCGATGGGGATCGATCAGATCGACGAGGGGCTGGCCCGGGCTGACCACCTCGCCCGCCTCCGCGTGGACGCGCGCGACGACGCCGCCGAACGGCGCACGGATCGCGTGCTCGTCGAGCTGGGCCCGCGTGAGCGCGAGCTGCGCACGAGCGCGCTCGAGGGTTTCCTGGGCGAAGCGGAGATCCGCCGCCGCGGTATCACGCCGGTGGCGCGCCTCGCTGAGGCGCTCGGCGCCCATCGCCCCCGAATCGCTCGCCTGCTCGGCGCGATCGAACGACTCGCTCGCCCGTTCGAACTCGGCGCGCGCGCGATCGACCGCCGCGGTGTGCGACGCCTCCACCTCCGACACCCGCAGCGCCTCGCGTGCGACGCGGTCATCGAGCATCACCACGATATCGCCGGCGCGAACGCGCCCGCCCTCCGCGACGCGGACGCCCGCGATCGTCGCGTCGAACGGAACCCCGAGGGTCGCCTCTCGCGCGGGGCGCGTCACCCCCGGGATCAGCGACGACGCGTCGGCGTGGATGACCCGCGCGGGAGCGACGCTGCCCGGTTCGGACCCCGGAGCAGCCGGACCGATCGGGTCCGCGGCGAGCAGTGTCATGGACAGCAGGATGAGCGGTGCGGCGTTCGGCATGGTGTCTCTCCGACCGGGCGGGTGTTCAGCCCCCCGCGCCCTCCTTCACACGGTTCAGGAATCGGATCACCCGGCGCTCGATAACGACCGCTGTCGTGCGCGCCACGGTGGGCAGCCTGGTGAACAGCGTCGCGCCCGCGATCTCCGCGTCACGCGGATGAAGACGGACGCGGATCTCGAAGTACGGCTCCGTCGCGGTGCGCCCGTCGGGCCCGAGCGGAACCAGGCCCATGGGCGCGGCCCTGAGGATCTCGGGGGGGACTTCGCGCACGCCGACCGCCGCGATGCTCGCGACCTCGCCGACGATCGTGCGCTCCGGGAGCGCCGGGGACCGGCACTCGACGGTGTCGCCGACGCGGAGTCGGAGCGCGTCGAACTCGAACGCGCGGACATGGAAGACCGCCTGCGGATCGCCCGAACCGATCGCGAGCAGCGGCTCGCCTTTCGCGACCCGCGCCCCGGGTTTATCGGTCATGATCTCGAGCACGCGGGCGGACGCCGGTGCGCGCACGCGACGCGCCTCCGCCTCTTGCTCGAGAAACGCGAGGCGCGCCTGCAATCGCTCCCCCTCGGCGCGCGCGACCACCGCGGAGGAGGGCGACTCCACGACAGCGGTGACGACGCGCTTGCCCGCGGTTTCGATCTCTTCCAGCAGGGCGGCGTGCTCGGTGCGCGCGTCGGCGTCTTCGAGAATCGCGAGGAGTTCCCCCTCGTGCACCGTCGCGCCGGGCTGCGCCGGGATCGCTTCGAGGGTCCCGTCCGCGGGAGCGCGCACCGTCGTGGTCCTCTCGAAGGACACGATGCCTGTTGCGTTGACGGGCCAGGGGACGGGCACCGCGAGCGCTCCCCCAAGAAGGACCGCCGCGAGCCCGAAGGTCGCGAGGGACGCGCGCACGCGGACGGGCGCCGCCTCTTCGCTGGTGAGCACATACCGCGCAACGGACGCGAAGGACTTGACGACCGTCATCCCCACCATCAGGCCGGCGAGCGCGATCCCGAGCGTCCCGAACTTGAGCACCAGCACCGTCGCGATGGTCAGCAGCATCGTGGTGCGATAGGCCAGTTGCGCGAAACCGAACGCGGCGAGCCCGGGCTTGATCGGCAACGGCTCGCCCTCCCGATCGGATCGGAGCCCGAACGCGAAGCGCTTGGTGAGGCCCGCGAGGGCCTCCTGGCAGCGGGCTCGGAGGTTCGGGATCGCGAGCAGGTCGCTGAGCAGGTAGTACGCGTCGTAGCGCAGGAGGGGGTTCAGATTGAACGCGGCGGTCGTGATCGTCGCGAGGATGATGACCTGGTAGGCGAACGCATTGAGCAGCGAGGCTTCGGTGACCGCCCAGACGAAGAGCGCGAGCGCCCCGACGATCGACTCGAAATAGACGCCCGCGAGGGTCACGATCGCGCGTCGCCTGGCGCTGGGAAAGGTCCACGAGTCCGTCGCGTCGACATAAGCGACGGGCGTGAACAGGATGAAGAACGCGCCCATCTCGGGGACATGCCCGCCGAAGGCCTTGGTCGCGTAGGCGTGCCCGAACTCGTGGACGACCTTGAGCCCGATGAGGGCGGCCCAGAGCAGAAACAGGTTGTCCCCGTTGAGGATCGTCACCGCGGGGGCGGCGAGTTCGTCGAACCGCGCGACCGCGACGGCGAGGGCGGCCCCGCTGAGCACGAGCCACGCGATGAACGCGGGGAGGGTGAACATCCAGCGGAACAGCCCGATGGTGCGCGAAAGGAACCGATCAGGATTCACGAGCGGGACGCGCAGGAAGAAGATCCCCAGCAGACGAGAGAGATTCTCGGCGCGCCGGCGGCGCTCGAAGCGCTGGAAGAGGGCGTCCCCGTTGTTGACCGGCAGGGTCAGCAGGCTCCGCTGGTGGAGATCGAGGATGAAGGCGTAGAAGTCCTCTTCCTCGTCGCGGGCCATCTCGCCCTGCGCGACCAGACGGTCGAAGATCTGGCCCAGCGTCCACTCCGTGCGGAGCGTGCCCAGGATGCGGTAGTCCGCGGGGTCGAACCGGTGGGTCGCGAAGGTGACCGGATCGCGCACGACATACGCTGGCCCGTCCCGGAAGACATGCCGGCTGATGTCGAGTTCCCCGCGGAGCTGAACGACGACACCGCTCAGCCTTTCGGCGAGCGATGCCCCGGTCTGCTGGGCGGGCGACGGGCTGGCGGTCGTCTCGGGTGGCATCAGTCGATCCAGAACCTCAGTCGAGCGGCGTCGATCAGGCCGTGCGTGGCGCGCCACCAGTTGGGGCGTTCACCCGCGTCGATGATCGCGACCCCCTCCATTCCGGGACGGAGGAACTCGCTGTCGCCGGGCAGGGGCGCCTCGGCGATGAAGACCTGCTTGCCCTGCCGCTCGCTCGCGGCAGGGTCGATCCGCAGGATCGCGGAATGCGCGGGCGACTCCGGGCGTGCGTGGCTCGCGAACCTGAGCGGGGCGCCGGGCTGGAGATCCGCGACGCGACCCTCGGGCAGCCGGATCTCGATCGCCAGCGTGCCCTCTTCCGCGATGGTGAGCAGGGGATGCCCCGCGGCGACGAGTCGTCCCTGGGCATCGGACAGCTCGGGCCCCACCACGATGCCCGCGACGGGTGCGCGGACGATCGCGTCTTCGATCCGCCGGTTGACACCCGCGAGTCGGACCGCCTGGGCGCGACGCTGGGCGCGCGCCGCGGACGCGTCCGCGGTGTTCCCCTCCGCGATCGCGGCCTGCACGCGCGCGTCGCTCGCGGCGATCTCCGCCTCGAGCTGCGCTCGTTCCAGGCGAAGGTGAGCGGTGTCCATGCGCAGCAGGATCTGCCCCGCCTCGACGCGATCGCCCGCGCGGGCGAGCACCTGCGCGACGGGACCTTCTGAGGGCGCCGCGACGATGTGCTCGCGCTCCGCGATAACCGACGCGGAGGCGTTGACCTTGTGCGGCGAGGTCCCGAGCGCAACCCACCCCGCGAGACCGGCGACCGCGGCGACCGCGATGCGCTTGCGGAGCGCCCCGCGGCGGAGCATCCAGTCCGCACCCGCGAGCGCACTGGCGCACGCATGGCGGTGCAGCGGGCGGGTGGACCGCTCGACGAGCGGGATCGCGCCGCCCAGCGGCGCAAGGAGTTTCTGAACGGCGGCGAGATCGTCTGCATCGAAAGGATGGTCCGCGGGGCGCCGGAACGAGACGATCGCGGCGACATCGTCCCCCGCGACGATGGGGACGCTGATCACGCACGCGTTGTCAGTCGCGGCGCGCCAGCGGAGGTGCAGCCTGCCCTCGTCGGCAAAGTCGCTCGCGTCCCAATTCTCCCGCGGCTGGGCGACGAGCGGCTGCGCGGCGTCGGCGCACTCCCCCATCGCCTGCTCGATGCGGTGCACGCCCGGGCTCCGCTTCTTGACGGTGTCGAGCCCCGAGATGCAGAGCAGCCTGACGCGCCCCCGGTTCACGACGCCCATCGCGGC
>DLBY01000137.1:0-12850 GCA_002480345.1 Phycisphaerales bacterium UBA7812
CACCGGCGAATCCGCGCCCGTCCCCGTGCGCGCGGGCGCGTCCGTGTTCGCGGGCGCCGTCAACCTGTCGGGCGTGCTCCGCGTGCGCACGACGGCGGTCGGCGAATCCACCCGCGCCGCCCGCCTAATGCAACTCGTCGCCGACGCGGCCGAGCAGAAGGCCCCGATCGTGCAGACCGCCGACCGCCTCGCGGGCTGGTTTGTCGCGATCGTCGCGACGCTCGCCGTCGCGACCGGCATCGCGTGGTCCCTGCTCGATCCAGCGGGCGGGGTGCAGACCGCGATCGAGCACGCGACGGCCCTGCTCATCGTCACCTGCCCCTGCGCGCTCGGGCTCGCGACCCCGCTGGTCCTCAGCGCCACGATCGGGCGTCTCGCAAGGGCGGGCGTGCTCGTCAAGGGGGGCGTCCAGCTCGAACGCCTCGCAACCAACCGCCGCGCGCCGGGCCTCGCGGTCTTCGACAAAACCGGCACCCTGACCACCGGCGCGATGTCCGTCGCGCAGTGGACCGTCGACGAGGACACCGCCCGACTCGTGCGCGCGCTCGAGGCCCGCTCGACACATCCCATCGCGCGCGCGATCGCCGCGTCGGGCGCGCACGCCGACTCTCCCCCGACGGGGGTCGTCAATACCCAAGGCTCGGGGCTCGTGGGCACCGTCGGGGGCGTCCGCCTCGCGGTCGGGTCCGACCAGCACCTGCGATCCCTCGGGGTCGATATCCCCGACTCCATCGCCGACTGGGCCCGCGCCGCCGCGGAAACGGGCGAGACCCCCATCCTGATCGCCACCGAAGGCATCGCCCGAGGCGGGGTCAGCCTCACCGACACCCCGCGCGACGACGCCCACGCCCTGATCGACACCCTCACCAAGAACGGCTGGTCCGTCGCCCTGCTCTCGGGAGACGATCCGCGCGTCGTCCGACGCACCGCCGATCGGCTGGGCATCGACCCGGACAACGCAAGCGGACGCGTCTCACCCGAGGGCAAGCTCGAACGCATCCGCGAACTCGTCCGCGAACGCGCGGGATCCGGGATGGGCCCAGTCGTCATGATCGGGGACGGCGTGAACGACGCGGCCGCTCTCGCCGCGGCCGATGTCGGCATCGCGGTGCAGGGCGGGGCAGACGCGAGCCTCGACGCGGCCGACATCTTCATCCAGAAGGGCGGGCTCTCGAGCATCGCCCGCCTCACGGACGCGTCCTCGGACGCGATCCGACGCATCCGCCTGTGCATCGGCGCGAGCCTGCTCTACAACTCCACCGCCGCGGCCCTCGCGATGGCGGGCCTTGTTCACCCGCTCCTCGCAGCGGTGCTCATGCCCCTCAGCTCGCTGACCGTCGTCTCCATCGCTGCTTCGGGCCGCCTGACGAAGATCGCCTGACGACGACCGGCGATCGTCCACCCCGGCTACCGTTCCCCGATGTCCGTGATCATGGTCATGCTCCCGATCGCGCTGCTCCTTGCGGGGCTGTTCGTCTACGCCTTCATCCGATCGGTCAAGAGCGGGCAATACGACGACCTCGACACCCCGCCCATCCGCGCCGTGCTCGACGACGACCCCGTCGATCACACCCGGGCGCGTGCCGACACAACCCCTCGCGACGATCAGAACAGCGACGCCTGAGCCTCTGTTTCGGGCGCCCGCTTCGCCCTCAGCGAGAGCACCCGACCCGCGGCGGCGATGCCGGAGAGGAACGCGTTCTGCACCCCGTCCTCGAGTCGGCTTTCCGCGTCGCCGATCGCGGCGCTGAAGCCGTCCCCGCAGGAGGCGAGCTTGCGTTCCCGGTCGAACGCGCACTGGTGCCCGCTGATCGCCGCCACCCGCCCGAGCCCCCAGCGGTGCGCCCGCGCGTCCGCCAATCCGGTGCGGATCCCGAGTTCGGCCAGCACCCGCTCCGTTTCACGCGCCAGTTCTTCCGCGGCGGTCTCACGATCCGCATCGTGACGCAGGCGGGACCAATCGGCCCCCGCGTGCACGACGAGACGCTCCGAGACCGCGTCCCCCGCCCTCCCGGGCTTGGACGCCTCGCGGACGATCTTCTCGATCGCGGCGTCGCCCTCGCACAGCAGCACATCGGGCAGGTCCGCGTCGCCGGGGATCTCCGCCTCGCTCATGAGCACCCACTGGCAGCGCGATTCGATCGTCGCGAGGACGCCCCGGATCTCGGGCGAGTGCTCGTCGAGCAGGCGGGCCGCTTGCGTCGCGGCCGCCGCGACGACCACCGCATCGAAGCCGTCCTCCCGCCTCGCTTCCGATCCCCAGGGCTCGACCAGCAGCGTCCACGCGTCGCCCTCGCGCTGGATCGCGGTCACGCTCGCGCTCGTCTCGATCTTCAGATCCGCCCCGAGGTGCGCGCACACCGCCGCCATGCCGGGCGTGCCCACCGCCAGCACGCGGGCATCTTCGATCGGGCGCACCGAACCGTCCGCAAGCGCCTCGATCCGTGGTCGCCAGACAGCGCACACCCCCGCCTCGACCCACGAACGCACGAACCGCGCGAACCGCTCGTCGGTGACGCCGAACCCCGGTGCGCCGTGGTCGAACCCGCCCGCATCCGCGAGGCGTGTGCTCGTGCGCCCTCCGACGGCGCGACCTTTGTCGAACACGCGGACGGTGCACCCCTGGTCCGCGAGCGTGCGCGCACACGCAAGACCGCTGATCCCGCCCCCGACGACCGCGACCCGCAACGGTTCGTGCCCCGCCCGCGCCCTCACGCTCGCGGCGTACCGCCGGACATCCAGCCGCTCCGCGTGCACCGCGGTCGTCCGGTCGCGGACCGCCCCGAGGACCGGCCGCTCGGGCGTGAACGGGCGGTCGAACTGCCCGAGGCACCAGAGCAGCCCGCCGTACGAGTTTGGGTTGTTCCCGTCGAGCGCGAAGCGGTGATTGAGATCGATCAGGTCGCGGAGCGCCTTCTCGGGAGTCGCCTTCCACCGCGGGATCATCTTGCCCCAGGTCATGCGCAGGTTGTTGTGCAGTTCCCCGTTCAGCAGCAGCGACCGCTGCGCCCAGTCCCAGAGCTCGTCCCCGGTCCGCGCCCGCGCCAACGCCTCCCAGGTGTACCCCGCCTCGCGCGGATCGTCCGCGTGCTCGGCGAGAGTCCGCTGCGCCCAGTCGGGCAGCACACCGAGCGACTCGAGCGTCCCGGGCGCGGTGTGCGCACAGAAGTTGTGCGCCAGTTCCCTCCAGACGAGCAGTTCATCGAGGAACTTCTCGGCGCCGGGGCCGCCCATCGCGTCCGCCTCGCGTGCGACGCGGAAGGGCGAGACATGACCGTGGTGCAGGTAGGGCGAAAGACAGCTCACCGCCTCCATCGCGGTCGCGTCGTTGCGACGCTTGTCGTAGCGCCCCAGGTGCTCGCGTTTGAAGGCCTCCCATCGGGCGTAGCCCGCCGCCGACCCACCCGTTGTGCGACCGACCGGCGGGACCGAGTGATCGATCAGGCAGCGGGCGCACAGGTCGTCGAGATCCGCGTTCTCAAGATCGAGCGGGTCGAACTCCAGGCCGAGGACCGGGAGCGCCGGCGGCTCGTGCTCGGGCGTCACCTCGTGCCACGCTTCGCGGAGCCTCGCACGCCAGTGCTTCTTCGCGGCGTCCCGGAACTTGAAGGCCCGGTCGTACCGCTTGCCGAGCAGACGCAGCGGCATGACGCAGGCCGAGTCGACCGCGAGGAGCGCGCCGCGCGAGCGGCGGGCGTGGGCTGTCGACCACTCGGGGAAAGGCGGGGCGGGGAAGTCCTCGGTCACCACCGCGGCCGCGCGTTCGATCAGGCCCCGGATGGGCGAGGGCCCGCCGGTGCGGAGCGACGGGTCGGTCGGCAGGTGGAACGCGAAGGCGACCCCCCGCTCGCGCAGCCCGCGGGCGAGGTCGAGGGCGCCCTCCAGGATGAATCGGTGGTGGCGGTCGCTGTTGAAGCGGTGGTCGCCCCCCAGGCCCTGGTAGACGAGCACGGGCTTGTGCGCACGGTTGGCGACCGTGATCGCGGCGTCGAGCGCCGGGTTCTCGTGGTCGCGGATCGCGTGGTGCAGCCAGCAGAGGACGAACGCTCCGTTCTCCTCGATGGGCCGGTCGTTGAGCGCGATCGCCCGCTCCGTGAGGGGCTCGGGGAGATCGACGGGAAGAGGGTGCGCGTCGGGCGTGGTCATGGGCTGATCGGTTCGCGTCGCGCCGATCCGCCGATGCGTCCGGGAACCGGGCGACGGGCGCTCAGGCCTGCCCCGCGAGCAGCGCCTCGGCCGCGCGCCGGCCCGATTGCAGCGCCCCGTTGATCGACCCGTTGTCCAGGTAATCGCCGGCGAGGACCACGCCGGGGGTGCCCGTAACAACCGACCGCTCGGGGGTGGACAGCGCCGGCGCGTCCTCGCCGGGCAGGGCGTGTCGGATGTCATCGGTCCGGATGTGCGTCCACGACTCGGCCTCGGGACCGAACCAATCGACCATCTGCCGCTGCGCGTCGCGGACGAGATCCGCCTCGGGACGGTCCAGGTTCGCGGGGGCGACGATGTTGCAGCAGACCTGAGCCCGTCCCTGCGGGGCGTAGCCGGGCTGGACATTGGACACCACCGCCGCGTGGTTCACCGGGCCCGCGTCGCCGTCCACGCCGTCCCCGTTGAGGAACAGGATCGCCTCGTTCGTGGGCGCTCGCTCGGCGTCGAAGGTGATCGTGACCGTCCGCTTCCAGGTCGGCTCGCGCACGCCCGAGAGGCCCGAGGCCTTCGCGATGGTCGCGGCCGCGGCACCGTCCGCGGCGAGGACGACCGAGCCCGCGGTGTGCTCGCCGCTGTTCGTGCGCACGCGCACACCCGACTCGGCCCGCTCGATCGCGGTCACGCCCTCGCCCGTGCGCACGATCGCGCCGTCAGCGGTGACACCCGCCGCGAGTTGGGCGGGGATCATGCCCATCCCGCCCGCGGGCAGGGCCGCCTCGCCCTTGGCGAACATCGCGTAGGTGTAGCGGAGTTTGCGAGCGCTGGTCTCGAGCGAGCGGTCGAGGAACACGCCGCCGAAGAAGGGGCGGAAGAACCGCTCGATGATCCGCTCGCTCAACCCGACGCGGGTCAGGTAGGCGAGGCTGGTCTCCTCGGGCTCTTCCCAGAGGCGGGCGGGATCGCCGAACCGGTGGGCCGCGTCCAGGAGCCCGACCGCCGCGATGTCGCGGAGTTTCATGAGCGGCCCGGGGCGGAGGACCTGCTGCAGGCCCGCCCGCGGGTCGCGGAGCGGGTCGGCGACGCGGTGGAACGCGCCCTCGAACCGGACCATCGCCCCGCTCAGAAAGCCGCGCAGGGAGAGCGCGTCCAGATCGAGCACGCGCCGTCCCTCGGGATATGCGGTGAGGTAGACCTGGAACCCGCGGTCGACGAGGTGGAGCCCGTGCGCGGTCTCGACGCGTTCCGTGCGCACGCGTCCGCCCACGCGGTCGGACGCCTCGAGCAGCGTGACGGTGCGCCCGGCTTCGCTGAGACGGCGGGCGGCGGCGAGGCCCGCGAGGCCGGCGCCGATGACGATGACGGAGTCAGGAAAATGCGCGTCGGGCATGGCGGGTGAGGATAGGGATCAGGGGTCGGACGGGGGGACCGGCGCCGGCTTGGTCTCGGAGACTGGCTTTGCCTTCGCGGTCCAGCGAACGACGAGGTCCGCGGTCGCGGCGCTGCTCGGGTCGTTGCGTTCCGCCAGCGAGCGGTCGATCGCGGCCTGCGTGCGGGGGACGACTCCGTTGAAGACCCGTTCGCCGTTCACGAAGACCCTGATGTCGCGGTCGAGATCGACGAGTTCGTCCCGGAGACGGAGGCGGATCGAGGAGAGGTGATCGGGCGTGGTCAGATGGATGGTGCCGGGATCACTGACCCACGCCTCGATCGTGGTGCGGGGCTTCGCGGGGCTCGAGCCGTCGGGGTTGGGTTCGAGGGCCAGCCAGTAGAAGCGGTCGTGGGTCACATCGTCCTGATGCCAGACGATCTTCCTGGGCCATGGGTTGCGGGTGTGGGACGCCATCCAGGGGAGAATCTCGGCGTCCTTGCGCTGCATCCAGTGGCCGAGGCCTTCGTAGATCTTCACTTCGTGGGGGTAGCCCTCGGGGTCGTCGGCGCGGAGATCGGCGAGGGCTTGTTTCCATTCCTCGGCTTTCTTGTTGCGGTCGTAGGCGGCATCGTCACCCCCCATCAGCACCGCGAAGGGCAGGTTCCGCAGGCCGAGCGGTTTGGTCTCGTTGGGATGCCCCGCCATCATCGCGGCGGCGGCGAAGCGGTCGGCCATGCGCGGGGCGAGTTGGTAGACGCCGTCGCCCCCGGCGGAGTAGCCCATGAGGTAGACCCTGTCGGGGTTGACATTGCGGGTGGCGATGTAGGTCTCGATCAACCGGTCGAAGAGGTCGTCGATATGCGCCTGGTGCCAGAGGTTCCAGGTGTCGGTCGGGGCCCGGGGGGCGATGTAGATGCCTTCTTCGGGCTGGTAGAGCTTGATCTGGTTCTGCCATTGCTGGTCGTTGACTTCGGCGGGGGCGCCCCCGCCGCCGTGCATGGAGATCCAGAGGCTGCGGCCCGATTCTGGTTCGTCGCCGAAGGCTTTTTCGAGGATTTTGAGGGTGTGGCCGCCAGCGGTGAAGGCGTCGGCGTCGATCTCCGCCTCGCGTTCGCGGGCGATCCGTGCCATCCGGTTCTGGAACGCGACGATGACGAACCCCTCAGCGGCCTGCTCGCCCAGCGCCATCTCGCGTTGGTCGTTCGGCAGTTCATCCCAATAGAAATCTAGTGTTCTCGACTCGGCATCATCATCCGGCGGCGCGTAGGCGTACCGGGTCTCATCATCGACGGTGATGCTGATCTGGAAATCCGTCCCCGGCGGCACCTTGATCGACGGCATGTCGTTGAGATCGCTCGTCCCCGCCTTGGTCCGCACGGCTTTCTGATTCCCGAGGAGGTTCGGAAGGACAAAGGCCTCGACTCGATCTCCACCCCGCGACTCGAAAACCCGGAAGTAGATCATCTGCCGATTCGCGTCCGCCGGCTGCGCCTCCGGCTCCGGCCCGTACCGCGCCGTCACATCCACCGCGTGCACGCTCGTGTCCGCGCGATCCCACACCATCGGGAAGTGGTTTCCCGTTGGCTTGAACGAGGTCGCCCACACCGCGTGCTCCTCGCTCCCGGCGATCGCCTTGCTCGCGTCGCCTGTGAACCAGCCGCGGTTCAGGCCCTTGGGGTCGTACTCGTCGGCGCCCATGAAGTGCCAGCCGTCGTCCCAGATCTCGACCCAGGTGTGG
This sequence comes from Phycisphaerales bacterium UBA7812, assembly GCA_002480345.1. Classification (GTDB taxonomy): domain Bacteria; phylum Planctomycetota; class Phycisphaerae; order Phycisphaerales; family UBA1924; genus UBA1926. The sequence goes on from DLBY01000137.1 coordinate 7,257, forward strand.
TTGCCGCGTTTGTCGTGCCAGCTCGCGACGCCGGCGACGCGGGCGGGGACGCCGACGCTGCGGCAGGCGTCGACGAGCAGGATCGAGAGCCCGGTGCAGGTCGCGATGCCCTGCTCCATCGACTCGGCGGGGCTCTGGTTGGGCTTCTTGCGACCGGTGTTGTAGTGCACATTCACGAGGTTGAAGAGTTCGCGGTTGAGCGCCTGCGCCGCCTCGGTCGCGCTCGAGCAGTCCTTCACGAGCGGGGCGCAGCGTTCCAGCATCGCGGGGCGCCAGTTCTCGCGCGTCTCGTCAAGCACCGCGTAGGGCAGCACATCGTTGAGGAAGATGTCTTCGGGCACCTCGCCCGCCCACGGAAACGCGCCGCGGGCGGCGAGCGCGCAACGGAGATTGTCATCGAGAATCTCGGGGTCGATCTGCGCATCGCGCGGCGGACGGTGCATCGTCAGGAACCGCACCGCGCGCCGGCGGAGCGGGTCGCGTGCGATCGGGTCTTCCGCGTTGAACGCCTCCCACGACGCGGGCAACGCGTGAGGCAAGGCGAGCGGGGAGGCACGCAGTGGACCCGCGACCAGCGCGGCGAGCAGCACAACGAAAACAGCGTGGATTCTCATGGGAGGAAGGGTATCGGATCGAGCCATGGACCGGGCCGCGTTCTCGGGGGTTCAGCCCGCCGCGGAGACGGCCGCGTCCGCGGGCTCGCGACCCGGGGATTCGGCGGGGGCACCGCCACCCCGGAACCCGTCGTGCACGAGGCTGTAGACCGCGGGGACGAGCAGCAGCGTGACGAGCGTCGAGCAGGTCAGCCCCCCGATCACCGCGCGTGCCAGCGGCGCCTGCGCCTCGGCGCCCTCGCCGAACCCGAGCGCGAGCGGCGTGAGCCCGAGGATCGTCGTCAACGAGGTCATCAGGATCGGGCGGAACCGGCGCCGCCCCGCCTCCGCCGCCGCGGCCCGCGCGCTGAGCCCGCTCTCGCGCCGCAGGCGTGCCGCCTGGTCGACGAGCAGGATCGCGTTGTTGACCACGATTCCGCCCAGCATGATGCACCCGATGTAGGACTGCACATTGAGCGTCGTGTCGGTCGCGAAGAGCATCGCGACGACGCCCACACCCGCGGTCGGCACCGCGAGCATGACGATCAGCGGATCGACGAACGACTCGTACTGCGCCGCGAGGACCATGTACACGAGCACGATCGCGATCAGGAAGGTGATCATCATCTCGCGCTCGGACTTCTTCTGCTCCTCGTACGAGCCCGCGAGGCGGATGTCGTAGCCCGCGGGCTTGGGGATGCGCGCCAGCGCGGCGCTGAGTTCATCCGCGACCGACCCCGTGTCGCGCCCCGCGATGTTGACATTCACCGTCGTGTACCGCTGCTGGTCCTTGCGGTTGATGATGAGCGGGCCCCGCCCGGACTCGACGGTGATCAGGTTCCGCAACGCGACATCCTGCCCGTTCTCGCTGCGGAGCGTGATGTCGAGGATCTCCTCGAGCTCGGTGTTCCGCGCGTCGGCGAGGCGGACGCGGATCATGTGCTCGTTGCCCCCCTCGCGGTAGGCCCCCGCCATCGTGCCGCCCAGCGCCGTCTCGAGCGTCTGCGCCACACGCTGCACGCTCACGCCCAGGTCCGCCGCCTTGCGACGGTCCACGCGGATCAGTTCCTGGGGCACGCCCACCCGCTGCTCGGCGCGGACATCCGTCACACCCGGGATCGCGAGCGCCGCCTTCTTCACCTCCGCGGCGATCGCGTCGAGCCGCGCGGGCTCGAACCCCCGGATCTCCACATCGAGCCCCGGGTCCCCGCTGCCCAGCATGCGCTCGAGCATGCGCTGGCCCTGCGGGGCGCGGGTGCGGATGGTCATCCCCGGGATCGCGCCGTCGAGGCGTTCGCGGATATCGTCCGCGATCTCGGTATTCGAGCGGGTGCGCTCGCTCGCGGGGATCAGGTTGATGTTGATCTCGCCCTCCGCCGCGTCGTCGGGGTTCCACCCGCTGGCACCCACGCTGGTGTAGGCCGCCTGGATCTCCGGGATGTTCGCGTAGACGACGCGCTCCATGAGGCGGGTCTGCGCATCGACGATGTCGAGCTTGGTGCCGACCTCCATCTCGCCCGTCACGCGGACCTCGCCCTCGTCGGCGGGGGGCATGAACTCCGACCCGAGCTTCGGGATCAGCAGCACCGCGCCGGTGACGAGCAGCACCGCCGCGGCGATCGTGACGAGACGGGCCGAGAGCGCGTCACGCAGCACGCCGTGGTAGGTGCCGTCGATGACCCCGAAGATGCGGTCGCCCATCTTCCGCAGCGCCGCGGTGACGCGCGTCACGGGCTGCCCGCCCTCGCCCCCCTTGAGCATCGTGGCGCTCATCACGGGGACCACCGTGAGGGCCGCGACGAGGGAGACCGCGAGGCTGAACGCGACAACGAGCGCGAACTGCTGGAACATGATCCCGCTGACGCCCTTGACGAAGACGAGGGGCAGGAAGATCACCAGCGTGGTCGCGGTGCTCGCGACGATCGCCATCGCCACCTCGGTCGTCCCGCGGACCGAGGCGGTCTGCGCGTCCTCGCCCTCCTCCTTCTCGCGCCGGAAGATGTTCTCGAGCACGACGATCGAGCTGTCGACCATCATGCCCACACCCAGCGCGAGCCCGCCCAGCGTCATCAGGTTGAGCGTGAACCCCCCGATGAAGATCAGCGCGAAGGTCGCGAGCACCGAGATCGGGATCGAGACCGCGATCACCGTCGTGCTCCGCAGGTCGCGCAGGAAGACCAGCAGCACCACCACCGCGAGCGCCCCGCCCAGCAGCACGCTGTTGGAGACATTCGCGATCGACCGCTCGATGAACGCGCCCTGGTTGGAGATCGGGATGATCTCCACCTGGGGGTACGCCTCGTTGATCTCCTCGACGACCGCGAGCGTGTCCGCCGCGACCCGCGCCGTGTTCGCGTCGGATTCCTTCCGGACCGCGAGGCGGATCGCGGGGCGTCCCTTGATGCGCACGAGGCGCGTCATCTCCTCGTGCGTGTCCTCGATCCGCGCGATGTCCGCCAGCGTCACCGGCCCGCGCTCGCGCACCGCAACCACCGTGGACCTGAGCTCCTCGAGGCTCTCGAACTCGCCCGGTGTGCGGATCGTGACCTCGTACCCCCCACGGTCGATCTCTCCCGCGGGCAGGTTGATGTTCGCCTCGCGGATCGCGGTCAGGATGCGGTCCATCGGGAGCCCGAGCGCACGGATCCGATCGAGATCGAGCTCGACGCGGATCTCCCGGTTCGACTCGCCCCACAGGTCGACCTGCGCCACGCCCGCGACGCGCTCGAAGCGGTAGAGCAGCTCGTCCTCGACCATCTCCGTCAGCTCGACGGGATCGAGCGGGCTGGCGATGCCCAGGATCACGATCGGGAACGAGTTGGGGTCGTACTTGCTGACGCGGGGGCGGGGCAGGTCATCGGGCAATTCGTCGATCACGCGGTCGATCCGCGTGCGCACATCGTTGGCCGCCTCGTCGATGTCGGTGCCCCACACAAACCGCGCGCTCACGCGTGTCGAGCCCTCCCCCGAGGTGCTGGTCAGCTCGTCAACGCCCGCGACGACCGACACCGATTCCTCGATGTACTCCGTCACCAGCCGCTCCATCTCCTCGGGGCTCGCGTTGCCGTACTCGGCGCGCACGCTGACGGTCGGGATCTCCAGCTCCGGGAGCAGGTCGATCGGCAGCTTGAACATGCTGAACAGCCCGACCACCACCGCGATGAGCGTGAGCATCGCGGTCGCGACGGGCCGGCTGACACACAACGACGGGATGTTCAAGGCGTGCCCCCGCCGGTCTCGCCGCTGGTTTCCGCGTCGGCGGCGCCTTCTTCAGCAGGCGCGTCGACCAGCGGCCCCTCGTTGGCGATGCGCACCGGCGAGCCGTCGTCGAGCAGCTGGTGCCCCAGCGTGACGACGGGCGTCGTGATGCGCGGCTCGAGGATCTCCGCCTCGCCCCCCTGCGTGATGCCCACATCCACGGGGATCTCGCGGACCGCGTCGCCCGACTCGGTGAGCGCGAACACCACCGGGCGGTCCTCCCGCGAGCGCACCGCCTGCAACGGAACGATCGTGTGCGACTCCCGCTCCGCGAGCACGATCCGCACGCGCACGAACATGCCGGGCTTGAGCGCCAAATCCGGGTTGTCCACCGTGATCTCGACCCGCGCCTGGCGCGAGGCCTCGTTGAACACCGGGCTGATTCGCGCGATCCGACCCTCGAAGGAGCGCCTGGGCATCGCGTCCGCGTTCAGCGTCACGGGCTGCCCCACCGCCAGGCGGGTGTAGTCACGCTCCGTCACGGACACGACGGCGCGGAGCGGGTCGAGCACGACCCCCGCGACGATCGGATCACCGATGCCCACGGTGTTGCCCGCTTCCTGGTAGCGCTCCCCCACCACCGCGGTCGTCGCGTTGCCCGTCCAGTCCGCGGTGACGCGTGTCTCCTCCAGGCGGATGTTCGCGATCTCGAGGGCCGCGCGGGCCTGCGCCACGCGTGCGTCCGCGACCGCGCGCTCCGCTTTCGCCGTCTCGAAATTCGCCAGCGCCGCGTCGTACTCGCTCTCGCTGCTCACCCCCTCGTCACGCAGGGCGGTCTCGCGATCGAACTCGGCCCGCGCGACCTGCAGGCGCGTCTCGGCACGCGAACGCTCCGCTTCCCGCACCGCGAGCTCGGCCTTCGCCTGCTCGATCGCCTGCACGAATCGCCGGTCGTCGATCGTCGCGATCACCTCCCCCCGGTCCATCGGGTCGGCGATGTCCACGGTGATGCTGCTCAGCAGCCCCGCCGCCTCCGCGGCGACGATGAACCGGCTCGAGGCCTCCAGCGTCCCGCTCAGCGTGCGGATGTCGCGGATCGTCCCCGTGCGCACGGGCGCGGTCTGCACCGCGACCGCAGCGGGACCGTCCGCGCGCGCCGGCCCGGTGTCCTCCTGCGTGGTCACCGCCATGAACCCGAGCGCCCCGGCGCCCCCGAGCAGCAGGATCAGAATCACCAGCGTGGCGGGATGGATCCGCATGCAACCCCTCGTGCGCACAAGAGAAACGGCGCGATCGTGTCGTTCTTCCGAGATCCGGTGTCGAGACCCAACGACCACACGACGCCGAGGCAGGGCGCCGGTGGGAACAACAGCCCCGGGCTCGGCAGAACCGACACCGTGTCCTGTCTATTCATGCATTCTTGACCATCCGATGCACGCGGACCGGCCCGGATAGGGCCTCGATGATGAGCAGAACCACGCACCTATTGGATTTTGTTTGGTTTTTGATTGACTGCTCAGCAGCGCCCTGTACGCTCTCGGCATGCGGACAGATGTTTTGTGTTCGTTTGGACAGAATCAAGCGCGAGCGGCCTCGATCAGGGCCATCCGATCCGCGATCGCGGATCTGGAGGGGGGCACACGGGTGCCCCTTTCCGGGGAATCGATCCCCGGAACGGGATTGGGGCGTTCGCCGCGATCGCTCGCGACGACACCCGGCGTGCACGAGTGGATGGGCGATTCGCCCGCCCGGATCCCGCCGCTGACGGTGCTGATCGACCTGGCGTGGGACGCGATCGCGCCG
>DLBY01000137.1:13146-13913 GCA_002480345.1 Phycisphaerales bacterium UBA7812
GGCGTGGGACGCGATCGCGCCGGCAGCGGTCGACAACCCGGGCGGGGGCCCGGAGGTGTCCCCCGCCCATCCCCCCCACCCGGGGCGGGTGGTCTGGATCGGGCGGGGGTGCTGGCCTTACCCGCGGGCGCTGATCCGGTGGGCGTCGGCGGACGAGGCGGAGGCGGGCACGGGGGACCGGCGCCTGCTGAACCGGTCGGTGTTCGTGCGCGCGGGGGAGGGCGCGGGCCGGGGCGCCGTGGGCGAGCGGGTGTGGGCGATCGAGCAGGCGGCGCGGTGCGCGGGGGTCGCGTGCGTGATCGCGGACGGACGCGGGATCGGGATGGGCGAGTCGCGCCGCCTGCAGCTCGCCGCGTCGGAAGGGGCAACGGTCGGGCACGCCGATGACCCGGGGCGCCCGGTCTGGCTCGTGCGCCCGATGTCGGAGCGCCGGGTGCTCTCCGCGGCCCGGACGCGATGGATCGTGCGTCCCCGCGCGCCGGACCGAGCGCCCGTTGACGGGCGCGGACAGGCCCCGCTGGAGGAGAGCGGGCCCGAGGAGATCGGGGAGCCCCCGATGGAGTGGTGGATCGAGCTCGTGCGCTGCAAGGGCGCGCGGGCCTCGCTGGAGGGCGGGCACCGATGGTGCGCGCGCAGGACGCATGGCACGGGAGCGATCGAATGGCACGCCGAGACCCACGCCGAGAGCACCCGTGGGGTGGACGAACCAGCCGGCGGGACGGCGGTGGATGTCGGTCTGGCTGCCGATGCTGTCCACCGAACGGCTC
>DLBY01000167.1 GCA_002480345.1 Phycisphaerales bacterium UBA7812
CCGATCTGCCGGCACATCTGCTTGACCGAGAGCCCCTGGGACAGGTGCACCTCCGCCTCACGCAGCTTGTTGACGATCTGCTCCGCCGAATACCGCTTCCGACCCATGCCTGATCCTCCGTGTTCCATCCGCCGAGGCTACCAGCCTGGGAATGGACCAACTCTGAGGGGGGCATGTCACCCGGCCCATGAAGGTGCCGGTGGCGCTCGTCCGGCAGGTCGCGGCAGTCGTCGCCGCATTGACCGAGCCGACTCGCTTCGGGCCGATCCACAAGGCGGTCGAGCATGCCCTCGGCGAGCGCGTCGCCCCCTACGCGGTGCGTGTTCCACTGCGGTTTTGGGCCGCTACTCACCGACCACGATGTACGAGGACTACGCGATTAGCGACCGACTCTTCCATTGGCAGTCGCAGAGCACGACATCAGCCGATTCGCCTACCGGCCAGCGGCACACCCGCGAGTGCTTGGCGATCGACGTGGCCCGTCGGCTGACGAGCGACGATGTCCTCGAGCGTCTGAGCTGGCTGATGGCGACGCGGGGCGTGCCAGCCCACATCCGACCCGACAACGGTCCTGAGATGACGGCGAAGGCCGTGCGGACCTGGCTGCGTCGTGTCGGGGTGAAGACGCTGTACATCGAACCGGGAAGCCCGTGGGAGAACGGGTATGTCGAGAGCCTGAACGGGAAGCTGCGGGATGAACTGCTCGACCGGGAACGATTCGACACGCTGCACGAGGCCCGGGTGCTCATCGAGCGGTGGAGACATCACTACAACACGGTGCGACCTCACTCCGCTCTTGGATACCGGCCTCCGGCACCCGAGGCAATTGCTGCTGAGCCGTGCTCCGCAACGCTTCGCACGCCTCAGCAGCGGCAGGAGAACCACGCGTTATACTGTTGAATATTGGCACAAGGACTGGGGGCAGATCACCGGAGAGCGGTGGTGTATCCGTGGGTCCTCGCAGGAGGTCGTCGACTGCGAGTTCGCTGAGCAGGTCGGCTTCGACATCGAGTCGTCGAGCAGGGGCTGACAGACTCCCCGGCTTGTGAGCAGATTCGGGCGATCGCTACGCGGCTCCTCCCCTCGTCGAGATCCACTTTTCTCGCAAGGTTTCGAGTGCATAACGCCTCCCCGGAGGACAGGCCTCAGCGTTGACGGCTCGGGTGCTGTCAGGTATTGTCGCCGATGCTGGGGGGTTCGTGAGCGATGCAGACGACATCACGATCTTGTTGGGCGAAGCCGCGTCACGCTCCCCCGAGGCGATCGATCGGCTCCTTCGGCTCGTGCGAGACGAACTCAGGCTTAGGGCGGCTAGGCAGATCGATCACATCGGAACGCCCGATTCGATCGAGCCGACCGCACTCGTGCACGAGGTTTATCTCCGCCTTTTCGGATCGGGTCGAGAGCTCGATTGGAAGAACCGCCAGCACTTCTTCATGGCCGCGACCCGCGCGATGCACGATGTCCTCGTCGAGCGTGCCCGGGCGGCAGTCGCCGAGAAGCGGGGCGGCGGGAAGCGACCGCTCTCGTTGACAACTGATCCTGTCACGAAGGGCCATGCTGAGCGGTTCCTCGAACTCGACGATGCGCTAGGGCTGCTCGAGCGGCTCCGTCCGGACCGAGCGGCCGTTGTCCGGCTCCGATTCTATGGAGGGTTCACGATCCAGGAGATCTCCGAGCTCACCGGCATGAGTGAACGAACGGTTTCGAGGGAGTGGACGGTCGCTCGAATCTGGCTGAAAACCGAACTCGGCGACGATCCGACGCAACAAACAAAGTTCACCGATTTCTGATCGCCTCGAACGCCGTCGCGGCGGTACATTGGGCCATGGCATGCCTGGCAGGATCCCGGAGATCATGTTCGAGCGACTCGCGTTGTTGATCGACGCCGAGGAGTCGGAGCGCGACGATCTCATCACACGATTCGGGCTCTCCGAGGATGAAGAATCTACGCTCCGCGGGCTGATCCGAGACGCCGCCGAGCCGTCTGAGTTCGACCTCGGCGTCGCTGGGATGTTCCCAACGCTATTGGGTGGGTCCGAGCCAAGGCTCTCAGGGTTCACCATCAAGGAGGAGCTCGGCCGGGGCGGGATGGGCGTGGTCTACCTCGCGTCAGACGAGACGCTCCACCGGGATGTCGCGATCAAGTTCATTCGAGCTGGGGCCGGCACTGAGGCGGAGGCTCGCCTGCTCGCGGAGGCCCGGACGGTTGCCCGGCTCGACCACCCGAAGATCGTTCCCGTCCATCAGTTCGGCAGCGAGGGCGACCGGGTATTTATCGTCTCCGCGTACATCGAGGGGCAGACGCTCCGCGATCATCTTGAGGGAGTGAGGCGCTCGGCGAATATGCCGCTCGACTCGACCGAGCCTCTTCCCGCCAATAGCCCAGTCAACTCCCGCATCCGGTTGATTTGGACGCTCAAGCTTGTCCGAGACCTCTGTGATGCGATGGCACACTCCCACCGAGCGGGCATCGTGCACCGCGATCTCAAGCCATCCAACATCCTCCTCAAGGAGGGCGATCGACCCTACATCACCGACTTCGGTATCGCTGTCTGCGGATCCACCGGCGATCCGATCACCCAAGTCGGCGGCACGCCGCGATACATGGCACCGGAGCAGTCGGGCGACATTGACGCGCCGATCACCCCATCGTCAGATGTCTTCGCGCTCGGCGTGGTCCTCTACGAGTTGCTCACGCTCAGACAGCCGCCACAGAAAGCGCACGCCGAATCGCGAGCGAGTTCCATAACCGCAGACGACTGGGCGGACCCGAGGCGTCTGAATCCGGCGATCCCGGTCGAATTGGCGCAACTGGCTAGGACGGCGTGCGCGGTGACGCCCACCGACCGATTTCAAGATGCCGGCGAGATGCTCGCGGCGCTCGACCGCGTCCTCGCGGGGCCGCTCACACCACCGGGTCTGTCGCTCGCACGTGTGAGATGGTGGATCGGTCGGCATCGGGTCATCGCGGCGGCGGCCTTCACCGCGATTGCCGTGGGGGCCGCGGCGGCGCTCGTTCCGATCTTGAGTGCACCGTCCTCACGCGGCGGCGTCAGACTGACCGATCCATCGACCCAGATCCTCACGATCAGCGCGTTTGACGGCCCTGCCCGCAGCCTCGGGACTCAGATCCCGATCAGGTCGGGTTCGCGGCGCGTCGAACTCCCGAGAGGACGGTATCGGATCACCGTCGGGACCAACGCCGGCGTGCACGAGCTGACACGCCAGATCGTCGCCGGGCAGACGGTGGAGATTGAGTTGGCTGAGTTCTTCGGGGGCCCGGCCCTCGCGAGCCAGCCCAGCCAGATGGTGCTGATCCCAGGCGGAGACTATGTCGTGGGGTCGCCGCAGAGCCCGCTCGACGAGACGAAACCCGCAGCGGTGACGATCCAGTCGTTCCTCATCGATCGATTTGAGGTCACCAACGCGGAGTATCGCAGGTTCGTCCGAGCGACAGGCTCCTCACCGCCCGTGCTGTGGGGGAATGAGTACGACCCGGTGCTCGATCCGCTTCCCGTTGTGGGGATCTCGCAGGCGGACGCGCGGGCCTACGCCGAGTGGGTCGGCAAGCGGCTTCCGACCGACGCGGAGTGGGAGATCGCGGCCGGTGGCCTCGATCGACGCGCGTATCCGTGGGGAAACGACCCCGAAATCCTCAAAACTGTGCAAGCGAGCTCGGCAATGCCCGCCGTCGCGATCGATCCGAGCGTCGATCCGGACGCGTGGGACCTGTATCTTGCGGGCGTCCACGCCTCGGGTGATCTGCAGGCCGCGGGCCCCGATTGCACGCCCGAAGGCGTCTACGACCTCGCGGGGAATGTCGCCGAGTGGACCGACAGCGTGCTCGCTCCGCTTGGCCCCGCGACCTCCGGCGAGTTCGGGATAGCGAAGGGCAATGCCTTTCGGATGATGGCGAGCGTGCCGCACAGGAACCAACTGCTGCTGGTCGCCAACGCCGACGACCGAGTCCTCGGTATCGGGTTCCGCTGCGCCGCCACAGTCTCGACGCAGAACTGAAAAAAATCCACAGATCTTGGCGAGGCAACCCCTCGGTTGACGGCTATCCAGTTGGGCAGCCGGACAGCTGGAGTCCGCTGTCCAGAGGGATGCAAGAACGGGGGGCGCAATGGCCAACGGAGATCTGCTCATTCAGCTTCTGGTACCAGAGAAACCTTCGGGCAGCCAACTGACGGACGCCGAGTACACGGACGCCGTGAAGAACGCGGTCAGCGATCATCTGAAGGAAATCGGTCTCAACACGGCGATGCCGTCTTGGAAGAATCGAACCGATCTCCCCGCCGCCGAGTCCGGGATGCCTGCCTATGTCGATCAGCGTCTTGCCGCTGCTGGATTCAACAGCGCCGACTACGACTTCATTCTTGCGAGCGCTGGTCAGAATCCGCAGATCACGGTGTACTGCATTCTCGACAACCAGATCCAGTGCTACGGCACGGTCGTTGTCAGTCCGAAAGCGCCGGGTGATCCGGACGCCTTCCGGTTGGATGTCGACCTTGATAACAACACCAGCGTCACGGTCCCGATCCGGTTTGTCGTCCGGCCCGACGCTGCGTTTCCGATCTGATCACCGGCTCGCAGTGGTGTCCAAACATGAGTAGCCCGGATCGAGCACACGCCAACGGCTCTGCGGCAGGGGAAGATGCCGCAGGGCCTGCGGCATTCACCCGCCGTGAGATACTCGGGGGAAGGGCCGCCGATCAACAAGATAAAGGCCACCCTCTGACATTCCGCCCGTCGGATGCGGAGCGAAATGTCGTGCATCCTGTCCCCTCTGCGATGATCGCGGACTATCGCCACGCCGATCCGGGCGCCCATATCGCAGCCCGGACGGACGAGGAGATCGCGACCACACTCCGGGAGTTCATTGGAGAGAGGACCTACCGCCAGATCGCTCTGGACACCGGGTTCAACGCCGAATCGGTCCGTCGCTATCTACTCGGCAGGGGCCGCATCCCGGCGGTCTTCGTCGCGGCGGTGTCCAAAGTGTACGGAATCGATCCCGTCCCCTTGCTCCTCCACTGTGATCGCCCCGCGGCGTTCCGGCATTACCCGTCCAGTCAGCCGGCAGAGCGGTTCACGGAATCGATGATGCGGTCGCTCTGGCCGAAGCTGGTGGAGTGGTTCAACGAAAACACTGAAGCCCGTTAGGTTCGGAGATGACAGCGATCGATGAGTGACCCCGCACACGAGCCCGTGATTCAGCCAACCCACCACGGCTTCTCTATCGACTTAAAACGAGCCGATCTGATGGGTACTTATTCGTGCAAAAATCCTGAAGCAAGCTCAATGACCAGGGCAAACGCCTCCACGCCGATACCGACTCCGCGTTCGAACGAGGAGATCGCTGAGGTCTTGAGGAAATTCGTCGGGCATCGCAGCTTTAGTCAGGTGAGCCGCGATGCCGGGGTTCACCGTGAGTCAGTCAGGCGGTATCTGAGCGGGACAACTCGGATCCCCGCCGAGTTCGTGGCGGCGGTGTGCAATGCCTACTGCCTCGACGCCATGGAGGTGCTGGTCAAGGACGCGAAAGGGCCCTACCGAAGTGTCTCGACGCACACGCCCGACGAACGCCTCTCAGAATCGTTAAGCGATGCGCTCAAGCCGGCGATGGCCCGGTGGATGCGTGAGAGTATCGTTCCTCACGGCGCGTTTCTTCGGTCATTGTCGGATCACGCCGGATAGCCGAATCGAGTCGGCACCCCACCATTCACGTTTGATCACGCCGGCTCAGGATCGCGTATTGCCGTCATGCTCGGCCGCTGGATTCGATCGATTGCGGAATAGTTCCTGCTTGTTCTTGACATTGCTGCACCGGATTTTACACCGCGCACTGACGACGGCTCTCCGAGGTGGTTTGATCACAATGACTTACCCGGCTTCGGTAGCTGACTCTTAATCAGCGGATTGAAGGTTCGAGTCCTTCGGGGGGTACTTTCCCGCTTTTGCGTCACCTCGCGTGCGTCCGCACCGGCTCGCAAAACCCCTTCATTCTCAAGCACTTCCGGCGATTCGCTTCGATTGTTGCGGATCGATGCGGGTCTGTGCTGCGCCGCGAAATGCGTCGAGTGTGCGCCGGAATCTGCGCCGCCTGTCGCCCGCTGCCAGTCCGCATCGGTCACCTGAAGGTAGTGGCCCGCCGCGACGAGGCGTGAGTTGCCCATTCATGAGCAGACCGTGTGGACGGGGTATTGGCTCGCGAGCTCGGACTGTCGGCTTGCCCGAAGGTTGTGCCAGAGCCTCGGCCAGGGGGTCAGGCCCGCCCGGGTGATAATCCGCTTGAACTGGGTGTGTGGGTTGTAGCCGGTCCTGAAGTCGGAGAGTGCCCGTTCCGTCCCGGGCTCCACCTGCTCGAAGACCGCCAGCAGCAGGTCGTAGATCTCAGGGAAGATCGGGACTTCGCGGGTGGCCCCGTCGGCGTGATGCTCCGTTTTCGGGGAGCGGACCCGCATCGACCGGCGATCCCAGTCGATGTCCTCCCATCGGAGGAGGAACGCTTCGGAGGGGACTCGGAGTCCTCCGAACCGGCTCAGGGCGATCCCGTCGACACACTCGCCGCGATACTGGCGGTCGCGAACGACTTCCCGAGGCCCGGCATCCCAGCGATCAGCGAGAGTCTGCCGAGGGGCAGGCGTCCGGGCCAGAGCCAGCGGACTGATTCGGGCTGGATCTCGGACATCTGGAGCACAACCGGATGGCCGAAGTTACTGGTCATCCCCGCGCCTCCACTGTGGGAACTCAACGGCGAACGGACGTCGCTCACGACCGACCTTGCCGATGATCGCCGCATCTGCGTAGCGGCCGTCGTTGAGGGCTCGACGCGTTTGTGCAGCGGGGACTGGAGCATCGGGCCGCTGCAATCCGGGCATCGATGCTCGGCGTCGGTGCCGCTCAGAGTCGCTTCGATTGCGTCGAGGCGGGATCGGATGCTCATAACTGGGCCTCCGTGTCCGGCGGGAGCAAGGCGGTTTCCAGACGCTCTAGGCGGGCAAGGGTGTCACTGTCAGTCGGTCGTCCGAGAGTGCGACTCAGCAACTCGCGAACGGCCTGAACATCACCGGTTTTCGCGTTCACGATGAGTGCTGCGGCGATGTCCGCGATGTCCTGCTCGGATACGGCGTTCAAGAGCGCGTGACGAAGTCGCTCCGACCTCGCGCCTGGCGGGTTGCCAGGTCCGCCCGGGTTGCCCCGAGTGAACCTGCCCCGGCCGTCACGCCCGTTGGGTGACGGTGGTGTTTTCCATTGATTATTTGAATCAAGCTGATTTGTTTGCATTCTGATAGTATATCAGATCAGGAGTCGCTACCACTATCTTCGAATGCAAATTGCGTTCAATATCGCGTATGTCGATAGCGAACTGTCGACTTCAGCCGCAGATGCAATACGCTCCACTCCCGGGATTGTCGTCAGGCTGGGCGACATTTCGGTTGCAGGCCCTCGCCCGACTTGAGGAGAGAGAAGAGATGCCCATTGCGTTCAACAGGAGCGGTTTCGCTGTCGCGTTGTCTTTCGGGGCTGTGGGAGCCGCGATCGGTGGATCACCGACGGTGTGCTTCCCCGTGGTCTCGACGCCGCTCGCGCCGGGCACCTTCCGGTTCTATCTGGATGATGTGAGTGGTGACGGGATCGAGGACTTGATCACGGTGAGTTCCGGGGAAATCCGGCTAGCCTCAGGGTTGCCCGGTGGTGGATTCGGGTCGGTATCAGATGTGTTTCAGTTCGACAGTCTGCCGGTCTCTGTCGCGACCGGGGATCTCAACGGCGATGCACTCACGGACCTTATCTCCGCGAATCTCGTGCTCTCGTCCAGCGGGGAACTGGCCGTGCTGCTCAACAACGGTGAGGGCGGATTCGACCTCCAGGCATCGGGGCCGGCCTTTCTCCGCCCGTATGACATTGACCTCGCGGATTTCGACAACGACGGCGATCTGGACGCGGTGATCGCGACCCGCTCGGGGAGGCTCCTCGTCGCGTTCAACTCGGGATCCGGCGACTTCAGCGATCGGATCGAGATCTCTATCCTGTACACGCCGTTCAGCGTTTCGGCGTTCGATGTTGACGCAGACGGGTTGATCGACATCGTCGCGGGGTGTGACGATTCAGGTTCTGATCCTGAGTCCCTCCGCGTCTTCCGGAACGTGGGTGGCCGGGTGTTTTCGCCGTTGAGCGTCCTGCCGCTTCCGATGACACCATTGCAGATGGAAGCCGTCGATCACGACGGAGACGGGGACACCGATCTGGTTACCCCGGTCGCTCTCGAAACCGGTGACCCGGGAGTGTCGATTCTCGAGAATGACGGCAACGGCGTGTTTGTTCAGGTCGGGACCCCGACGTCGAGTTTCATTTCGATGTTGGCGGTCGGAGATGTCAACAGCGACGGTGCGCCGGATGTCGTCTACTCCGGATTCGGTCCCGACGGCGGGGTGCTGATCAACAACGGCTCCGGTGCGTATCCGATCGATCTCAGCGTCGATGCACTCGCCGGTGCGACGGATGTCGGCGTGCTCGACAATACCGGGGACGGCTTCCCCGATCTTCTCGCTATCGCACCGGGTGACAGTCTCATCACGCTCGAGAATCTCGGGAACAACGAGTTCGAGTCGTTCGTCACGACCACCACCGCGCCCGATCTCAGATCGCTCCTTATCACCGACCTGAACGGTGATGACGTGCCGGACAGCATCACCGCCCACTTTCTCGACGATGTCGTCGAGGTCGGTTTCGGGACCGGTAGCGGCGATTTCGTTCCACAGCAGCTTCTCCTAGCCGGCGATGGCCCGGTCGACATCGAGGCCGCCGACCTCGACGGCGACGGCGATCGGGATGCTGTCGTGCTCCACAGTCGGGACCGGACGGTGTTGCCGCTGCTCAATGACGGAAGCGGCGTGCTGGTCGCGGCTTTTCCGATCCAGGTTCCGGGGGGAGAGCACCTTGTGCTCGCAGATCTCGACGGGGACGGGGATCACGACATTGCCGCGACTTCGACGCAGGACGCGATGCTCTGGACATTGCTCAACGACGGGACTGGCGACTTTGCATCGCTCATCGAAGTCGCCGTTCCAGGGGAGCCCGGGGGCATTGTCGCGGGCGACTTTGATAAGGACGGGCTCATCGATCTCGCGATCGCGAATCGGGTATTCCGCAACGTCGATCTTCTTCACGGCAACGGAAGCGGGGATTTCGACGGACCGCTTACCATCCAGACGAACTTCACGCCGCGTTCGGCCACCGGATCGGATATCGACGGCGATGGGTTACCTGATCTCGTTGTCGGTGTGGAAGACCTGTTCGGTTTCTACGTTGTCCGGAGTCCCGCTTCGGGCGGGGCGCAGCTTGAGGGTCCGTTCCCGACAGTCCTGGAGCCGATCCGGACCGAGTTGCTAGACATCGACGATGACGGTGACCGGGATCTGATCGTCGCGAGCGCGGCCTCGACACGCGGTGGGGGAGTTGCCATTCATCTGAACGACGGAGCGGGCAACTTCGGCGTGCCGGTGATCTACGCGAACTCGGTGTCGTTCTTCCGCGATCTCGTTGTTGCGGACTTCAACACCGACGGGAAACCAGACCTGGCGCTGCCGAGCGCTGTTCGGGACTCCGTTTCTGTCCTCGTGAACAACGGCGATGGGACCCTCGCGCCGGAGCAGACGACGCAGCTCGGCTTCGAGCCGGCCGCCGTCGATGCCGCTGATCTTGACGGCGACGGTGACCCGGACCTAGCCGTCCTTCGCGCGTTCGGCCTCCGCATCGAACTTCTCCGTAACGACGGCGGCCAGATGTCCGCCTGGCAGTCGATCGCAGTCCCGCAAACCACCACCGCGATGACTCTGGGAGACTTCGATCAGGATGGGGACCCGGATCTGGTCGTCGCGGCCGGAGGAACGCTCGGCATCTGGAGCAATGAGGGTGCCGGCGTGTTCATCGAGGGGCCGACGACGGTACTCGAAGACGATGTTCTCAGGCTGGTCGCCATCGACGCGGAAGGCGATGGTGTGATCGATCTCGCGGCTGTGTCCGTTTTCCCCCAGAGGGTCTTCCTGCTCCGAAATGACGGTGCCGCCACCTTCTCGCGGGTGGGGGAGTTTGCAGCAGACCAGGAGATTTACGATCTTCGCACGGACGACATCGATGGAGACGGGAATCCCGATCTGACCTGCGTCGATTCCCGGAGCGGAAAGGTGTACTCGTACCTCAATCGCGGAGATGGGAGTTTCGCGGCGGCGGACAGCATCGGGATCACCGGCCGCCCGGCCGAGCTCGGTGTTGCAGACTTCAATGCCGATCAGCGTCCCGATCTCGTTGCACTCCAGCCGCGGGTGAACGCCATGCTGGGGCAAGTGGAGATTCTCACGAATCTCGGCGAAGGGAACTGGTCGGTCGGCGGTCCGCTCCTCGTCGATCGGGGGCCCGTCCGGATGGCGGTCGGAGACTTCGACGATGATGGCGATCCTGACCTGGCGGTTTCGACCGACAACGTGGCCGGTGACACCGGTCGTCCCGGGGTCAGTCTCCTGTTCAACAGCGCCGGCGTGATCAATGACGAGGAGACGATCCTCGCTGGGTCGGCACAGCCGGGCGCTCTCGTCGCGGCCGATGTCGACCAGGATCAGAGAATGGACATCGGGGTCGTCCTTTCACACTCACGGATCGCCGTCTACCTGAATCAATGCGAGGGCGATGGGTGCGGAGTCGCGGATCTTGCCGAGCCCTTCGGCGTTCTTGATCTCTCGGACATCACGGCCTTTGTCTCGGGCTTCCTGGTACAGGACCCGATCTCGGACCTCGACGGCAGCGGGGTCTTCGATCTGGGGGACATCACGCTGTTCGTCACGAGCTTCGTCGCGCCGTGCCCGTGAGAAGAGACTTCACCGGGCGCTCCGCGAACATCGTCTCGATCGAGCTCGCCGGCTCCCGCCGGTCACCGGTAGTTCGGGTGATCTACTGCTGGACACATCACCGAGCTACCTCGAACCTATGACGTTCTTGATGATCGCGAGTATGTCTCGCTGGGCGGTTTGTGGAAGTAGTGTCCAGGACTTGATCAGGAACGAGAGGTTCGCCTTACTAGATGTCGGAGCGGCGCGATCTGCGCCGGATTCTGCGCCGTTGCTGGAGGAAACGGTCAAACGGCTCGGCGAAATCGCGTTTGTTCGAGTCCTTCGGGGGGTACTTTCACAAGCCCTCGCAATGCTGGGGCTTGTGTCGTTTTTGGATTGCTCGCTTGGGACTTCGAACCCGGGCCCATTCCCTTTGGCGACCCGATGCGGTGTCCCATCGGACCGAACGCTGTCGCGTAAGTGTCCGACGATCAGCCGCTCGCGGGCAGGACCTGCGCGTGAATCCAGTCAGCTTCGAGGCGGAACGGACCGTCGAGGCCGTCGTCGATCATCAGGCCGATGCCTTCGATTTTCGCCGGATCGAGCGGCTCAACGCGACCGGTGATCGCTCGTCCGCGGACCATCGGGACGAAGTCAGAGAACGCGACAAACACCTCTTGCCATGCTTCGGGTGTCTCCAAGGGGTCGCCCTCTGTGTTGATCAGCGGCTTGGTCTTGAACTCGCCTCGGTAAAAGACATTGCCGTTGTCATAGCTGAGCCCGGTGAACACATGGAAGACATATCGCCGTCCATCGGCTCGGACGCGAGCGCCGAGGCCGTCGAATCCTGTCAGGTCCCATTGTTTGTCGCTCGCGCGGATCGAGGCGAATCCGCCTCCGTTGGTGTTGGTCGAGCCCCTGAAGACCATCACGCCGTTCTGGATCTTGCCCCCGCCGAGCGAACGCCCGCCCATGATGTTGTCGTTGACGATCCGCCACTCGCCTGAGAGGTCATCGAAGCGTGGTGAGTCTCCCTCGAATTCTGCAAGCATCCGCGTTTTCGAATGTTCGTTCGCGGACATGATCGCCGAGCCCTCGCGGTTGGGAACGATGCAACCGGTCATCGATCCAGCGATCACAACGAGTCCGGCGTAGAGACTGCGGAACATGCGGAAAAACCTCCATGATCGGTTCTCGTCTTTTTTGTTTCGCCCCATGCGCCCGGCTGGATGCTGATTGAGCGTGACGACGAATCGGCGCGGAAGCGGCTGCTTTGCTCGGTTTCGATCTCCTGTGTCTGTTCCGCTGCCTCGTTGGTTGAACGACTGTCGCGACAGGCGCGCGAACAACCCGGTTTTGTGCTGCTGCTCGTCATTCGCGCGGATGCGACGGCGGCTCACTCCACACTCGAGACCGCATACAGCGTGTCACGAGCCGCGACATACAGCGTCCGTCGATCCGGGCCTCCAAAGACGAGCGAGGTCGGCCGTCTGTTTGTGTGGATGACCCCGATGCGGTCACCGTCGGGGTTGAAGACGAGGATCTGCCCCGCGGCGATGTACACATTGCCGTCCGTGTCCGTCGCGACGCACTCGCCGCCTTCCTCGACGAAGAGGCGCGGATTCGCCAGTGAGCCGTCGGGGTGGACATCGAACGCGTATGTGCACAGGTTCATTTCGTTGGTGACATAGAAGGGCCTTTCGGGCTCGGCGCGGGCAACGCGAAAGGTGCGCAGGAGGGGGGTGTGCTTGACGCCCCATGACAGTCTGCCGTCGATGAAGCTCTCTTCCGCTGCGATGAACACCGTCCCGTCGGGTGACAGATAGTGGGCTTCTGGCGCAGTCGTCGCACCCTTCCGGAACGCTGAGCCGCTTTCCCATCGGCTCACCGGCAGGATCGGCGTGGCGTCCGGTCGCGATCGGGACGGCTGCGGTTCGAGCCTGCGGGGGGGAGCCCCGTTCGCCGGGTCGTATGCCAGCACAACTCCTTTGCCCTCGTAGGCGATGATGAGCAGATTGCCGGCGTTGTCGAACGCGAGTTGTTCGGGGCGTTCGGCGACATCGACGACATGCTCGAGTCTCTTCCGATCGTGTGACCATCGGTAGACGCGATTCTCGCGCGGATCCGCGAAGTAGATATCGCCGTTGGGCGCCGTCGCGGCTCCGCTGATGTTCTGGAATCCTTCGGCGAGCTTTGTCACACGCCCGGCGGGCAGGCTCGCTGGCATCGTCGGCGCTGCGGGCGGAGGCAGGTCGAGCACAGCGAGCTCCGGGTCTCGAACCTCGGTCTCGGTGTGCGCGTCGTATACGGAGGCGTCGTACGAGACCTTGCTGTTGCTGTAGACATGGACATTGCGGAACCGGATGTCCGTCGAATCCGCAACGGTGACGGCGTGCGGTACCGGGGTATGGCTGCTGATGACGCGGTAGAAGAAGGTGTTTGCGAACAGCAGGTCCGAGCACCGCTCGATCTTCATGGGCAAGGCCGTGGCGCTCTCCTCGCGCTCGGCCTCGAACTGGAGGCCGAAGAAGTCCCAGTTCGAGGCTCCCTCGATGATGACCTCGTGGTCGACATGGTGCTCAACGGACATCGCGTACAGGCGGCCGGGCGTCGCGGTATTGGAGATATGCAGCCCCGAGCGTGCGTGCGGGTTGGGCGTCCAGATGTTCTTCAGAACGCCGCCTCCCCCGTTGGTGACCAGCAGGCTGGCCGGCTGGGTGTTCCAGTGATCGCGGTCGCCCTTGCGGGTTTGCGTGTAAGGCTGACCCGGCAGGAAAGTGCCGTGTCCACCATGAAACCGGACATCGTCGAGAAGTGAGCCGGCACCCGCCTGCCAGTTGACCGCGACGGCGCGTGGGTTGCGCTCGCTTGTGTGCACACCGATCCCCGCGACGATGTTGGTCCCGCCGGGGGGCGTCTCGATCAGCGGCTTCGGCGCACCGTCGCCGGCGAACGCGGGCGTGTCGCTCGGCAGATTGATGACGGTGCGGGCCGGGTGCAGCCCGATCAGCACGGAGTCGGCACGCAGCGTGAGTGTGTCGGAGATGGTGTACCAGCCCGTTGGGAAGTAGAGCACCCGGTGCTCGGCGATCGCGTCGCGCAGAGCGGCGGTGTCGTCCGTCGTCCCATCGCCGACCACGCCCAGGTCACGGACATTCACCCAACTGTCCGATCCGGGCAGCGGAGCGATGTCCGATGGAACGGGCGGAGGCAGTGCCGCGACGGGCCTCGCGCTCAGGTCCGTCGTCATCTCGCGCGGCGAGCCCGCGCTGCCCAGGTGCAGCCCGTGGGTGAAGTGATCGACGACATAGCTCGGCCCCGCGCCCGCGAACCGCTCGCCGGACTCCCGGAGCATCA
>DLBY01000133.1:0-12152 GCA_002480345.1 Phycisphaerales bacterium UBA7812
GAGCCTCGCCTCGTCGGCGGCGGGCGTGCGCGCCTCGGGGTGCCGGTCGATCGCGGCCATCCGCTCGTGCACCGCGGCGACGATCGTCTCGTCATCAAGATCCGCGAGTGGAAGCCCCAGCACCCCGAAGGGTCCGTTGCGCGTCGCGCCGGGGCCCAGCAGCCGTACGACGGGATCGGAGGGGCGATGGGGTGCGCCGCTGCCGCTCATGGCGTTCCTCCCGGCGCGAGCCCGCTCTCGAGCCTGCCGAGGAGTTCGCGGAGTCGATCGCCCCAGGGGGCAGGCCCCCAGTCCGGGTAAAGGACTCGGTGCTGCCGGAGCGCCCCGATCGCCGCGTCGGGATCGGTTGTCGCCTCGAGCCGCAGGGCGTTGTACCGGGCCTCGTACCAGAGCGGATCCCCGGAGGGCAGCGAGGACGCGAGGCGGTTCCAGGTCTTCAGCGCAAGGCCTGCGTCGCCCGCGGCTTCCGCGTTGGACGCGAGCCGGCGCAGCAGCGAGCTCGTGGGCGTGTGAGACCCGAGCACGAGCTGATCGAGATCGAGCGCCGCGTCGAGCATGACCCGGTCGGACCCGGCCTCCCAGAGCGCGGTCGCGGCGCGCGCAACGGTGTCGGCGATGACCAGTTTCGTGCGCGGGATCTCGCCCTCCCCGAGCAGACGACTGCCGATGAGCACGACCTCGCGCGCGTCTTCGTTCGCCTGCGTTCGTTCCCACGCGGCGCGGGCGCGGTCGAAGAGAAACCGGTCGGCGGTCTGCTGGAAATCGCTCCCCGATTGTTCGAGCGTTTCCCTTGCTTGGGCGGCGGCGGTCTCGTCGCCCTCCGCGATCGCGAGTTGCAGGCGTCGGAAGGCGAGTTCTCCCGTGAGATCGTCGTCGAGCCCGCCCGGCGCGCGCACGCGGAGTTCGTCGAGCGCGGCGAGCGCCCGGCGGGCGGCGGGCGGATCGGTCGCGAGCGGTGTGAGCGCCGCGTCGAGCACCTGCCTGGCGCGGAGCGCCAGCGTGCGCGCGCCGTCGCGGTCGCCCCCCCGGAGAGACCGCAGCGACGCGTCGATCCGTTCCATCGCGACATCGAGGAAACGGGAGGCAAGGGTCGAGCGATCGGGCTCGCGGCTGCGGGCGTACGCGCGGTAGAGCGTGTCGGCGGCGTGGTCGCGGGCGGCGTCGTAGATCGGGCTCGATCGGTCGAGCTCAAGAAGGATGCCAACCGCGCTGTCGGTCTCGAAGATCCGCGCGTCGGCGAAGCGGAGCAGCAGGCGGGCGGCGCGGTCGGTCCCGGGATAGGTGCGCACAAAGAGGGCTGCGGCGGCGTGCAGGCGTTTCTCGAGATCCGCACGGCCCGTTTCAACCGCGCGTTCGAGCGAGACGACGGTCATCCAGAGGGCCTCGGCGTGGCGCGGCCCGGAGCCCGCGACGCGGGCGGCCTGCTCGAACCGCTGGGCGGCCTGCTCGGGTGTGTCCTTGTAATAGAGCGCCATGCCCAGCATCACGCCCGCGCTGGCACGCTCGTCGGGGAAGTCGACGGAATTGGGATGATCGAAGGCGGGAGCGAGCAGGCCCTCGGCTTCGATGTAGTCGTTGACGAGGTCGGTCTCGCGGGTCGGCTTGCCGGGGTCTTCGCCCGATGCCTCGTGTGCATCCCGCGCGAGGCGGAAGGCTCGCAGCCCCCGGACATATTGGGCGATGAACCCGGTGTCTCCGATGGGGAGCGTGCCGTACCGATCGACGAGGTCGAGGACCTGCGCGACCTCCGAACGGGCGATGAGATCGGAGAGGGCGCACTGGACCAGCGGCTCGGCGGCGTCGCGCCGCTGACGATCGGCGTCCGGCGCGCGGAGACTCTCGAGCACCTCCACGGCGAGCAGGCGGGCTTCGGTGACCCTGAGAGGCTCGGGGGAGGGCTGGTCGAGGCCCGCGGCGCGCCGGTCTGTCACGGCGCGGCGGAGGGCATCCCACCGGCGCGCGCCCGCGAGCACGGTGACGCGTCTGCTGAAGAGCTGGGCGAGGATCTCGGGGCTGACATCCTCGGATTCCTCGACGGCGGTGAGCCACTCGACGGCGAGACGGTTGTTGCCCGCGAGGCCGTGGCAGAGCGCAACACCGACGACGGCGCGGGCGACATGCTCGTACCGCAGCAGCGAGCGCGGGATGTCGGCGACCGTTGGTTCTCTTCCCTCGGCGTTGAGGAGGTACCCGAAGTGCTCGATCGCTTCGTCCAGTGGTCGTCGCGTGTCCGCGAGCATGGCGTTGTAGTAGCTGGCCCATCCCGCGTAGTAGTTGGCGAGTGAACGCTGTCGGCGGGCCTCGGCGAGTTCGGCGCGGAACGCGGGGATGTCGGCGATGGATCCCGCTCGTTCCCGTCGCTCGAGGGTGAGCACGCGACGGTTTGCTTTTTCGGCAAGGACCGCGAGCTCACCCGCGATGGATGCCATCGACTCGGCGGCGTCGCGCTCCGTCGCGGCGTCGGTGAGCCGGAGCCTGGCGCGCTCCGCGGTTTCTTCGTCGCGGAGGTAGCGGGCCTTGATCAGCGCGATCCGCAGGTCGAAGGTGTCCGCGGCGGGGACCGACTCGAGCAGGTCGCCCGCCTTCGCGGTCGTGTCCGCACGCTGGAGGGCGTCGGTGCTTTCCGAGAGGATGCGGGCGTAGGCGGCGCCCAGCCGCTCGGCGACGGCGATCCGCGTCGTTCCGGAGGACTGGGCGAGGACGCGTTCGAGATGCTCCGCGAGGAGGGCGTCGAGGCCGCGCGATGTGAGGTAGGCCTCCAGTTTTCCGTCTCTCGTGTCGTCGACCTGAGGCGAGGGGGGCGGGGGGAGCGACTGTGCCCGCGTGATCGCGCATGCGGCGACGAGTGCGCTGAAGCGCGCGGCGGAGCGGAGCACGGCGCCCGCGTGCGAACGGGCGGGCGCGGGGTTATGGATCGGACGAGGCGACATAGCTTCGCTTGGTGTAGCCGGCGTCGTACGCGGCCTGCATGGCGGCGGCGACATCGGCGATGGGGACCGCGTCGGAGACGCGGAAGACCACGCCCTGATCCTTGGGCAGGGCGCGAAGGATGTTCGCGAGGCTGGCGGTGGACTGGAGCCTGTGTGACCCGATCTCGAAGATGGTGCGCCCCTCCAGATCGCGGACGCGCACGATCTGGGGCTGAAGGGTCGTCGGGGCGCCGGCGCCCTCGGCGCCGAGGGCGCTGGAGAGTTCGTCTTCGTCGGCGCTGAAGCTCGCGGTGACCATGAAGAAGATGAGCAGGAGAAAAACGACATCGATCATGCTCGTCATCGGGAGGACGCCGAGAAGGCCGGGTGGGCGGCGTCGGCGCCTGGGCTTCTGATTCGCGGACTTGCCGAGGGGCATTCAACCGCCCCCTTCGGCACGCGTCGCGATCGCCCAGCGGCGGACGCCCAGACGGGCGAACTCGTCGGCGAGGCGGTTGATCGCGCCCGCGGTGGCGCGACGGTCTGGGCGGATGAGGACGCTCATCGCGCCCGGGTCGGCGTAACGGTCGGTCTCGGTGCGGACCACCGCGAGGACGCGGTCGAAGGAGAGCGGCTTGGCGTCGATGACATACGCGCCCTCCAGCGTGATGTCGATGACGAGCGCGGGCTTGTCCTCGCCCTCCTGCTCGCCTTTCTCCTTCGGAAGATCGACGATCGTGCGGGAGACCTGCCCGAACTGGCTGGTGAACATGAAGAAGATGATCAGCTGCAGCACAACATCGATCATGGGGGTGAGATCGAACGCCCCCACCCTGGCCCGTCTTGTTCGTGCGCGGAGCATGGGTCAGGCGTCTCCTCGCGGGCCCGCGGCGGGCTCGCCGCGTTGGGGCTGGGCGGGCTGCTGGCGCGGCGCGGGCTTCCCGGCGTTCTGGGGGCGCGGGGATCCGGATTGACCCGGTGATTGGTGCTGCTCGATGTGGGCGGTGAGCCGCTCGATGATGTCGCCGATATCGGTGATGAGCGCGTCGATGCGGTTGCGGAGGAAGGTGTAAACCGCGGTGCACGGGATCGCGACGATGAGTCCCATGACGGTGGTGATGAGCGCCTCGGAGATGTTGCCCGCGAGCGAGTCGGGCCGGACGGGTCCCTCGACGGCGCTGATCGTGTCGAACGCGCCGACCATTCCGACCACGGTCCCCAAGAGACCGAGCATCGGGGCGATGGAGGCGACGAGGCCCACGATGTCGGTCATGCGCTGCAGGCGGGCGACTTCCTGGTCGCCCAGTTCCTCGACGGCGTTCTTGAGCTCGAGATAGCCGAACGGGGAGCGGGCGCAGCGGATGAGTGCGCCGCCCAGGACGCGGGTGAGCAGGCTCCTGTTCCCGTCCGCTTCGCAGTACTCGATCGCGCCGCGGATGTTGTGCGACGCGAGGAGTTGGTCGAGGGCGTTGATCTGGTCGTCCGGCGCGAGGCGGGCGAGCCTGATGGAGAAGAGCTGGGCGATGATCACCGCGGTGACGAACAGCGACAGCAGGATGATCAGCAGCCCGACCTCGCGCGATTGCGCGATGTAGTCGAGGAGGGTCTTCTCGGCGCCCGTTGGCACCGCCGCCGCGGCGAGGGAGAGTGCGGAAACAACGCTCATGGGATGACTCCGGGATCGCGGACAGGACGGGCGGCGAGGCCCGGGAGGTCGCGGACAGGGTGTTGGGGGTACGCACGCCGCAGATCATCACGGATCGCGGCGGCGGCGCGGTCGTCTCCGATCGCATCGGCGGCGCGGGCCGCGTCGGCGAGGGCGATCGCGGTGAAATACGGCAACGCGTCGGGGTCAACCGCGTGGATCGAGAGGAGTTCGAGGATGCCGCGGCGGACATCCGCCTCGTCCGGCTCGCGGATCAGGCTCCGGCCGATCGCGAGGGTCGCCCAGACCGATCTCCAACGCTCGTTGCCCAGCGATTGTTCGCGTGCGAGGTTCTCGCGGGCCTCGGCGCGGAGTTCGGGCCCGCCCGTCTGGGCGAGGACCACGCGGGCAACGAGCGCCCCGCCCTGGCGCTCGGAGGCGATCGGGGCGGCGCGCGCGGTCGCGGCGGCGTCGATCGGATCCCCGATCGCGTGCTGCGCGGCGGCGCGATAGAGCGTTCGGATCGCGGCGGCGTACGCGTCGGCGCCGGGCTGGTCGCTCGGTTCGGGCGTGATCGCGTTGGCGAACGCGCGCGCCGGGGCGCTGTCGAACCAGATGGGAGGAAGAGAGGGGACGAGGCGTGTCGCGGGATCGACCGCCGGGCTCGAAAGGCCCCAGTTGGGTATGCGGGCGGGGGCAACGCTGAGGTTGGCGGAGAGTTCGAGCCATGCGTCGATCGCGGCGGCGCGTGCATCGCGCCGCAGTCGGCACCGGAGCAGCCCGTCGGCGACGAAGGCGGGGGTGACGCCAACCGTGCCCCGCGTCTGCTCGAACGCCTGCTCGAAGAGAGGCTCGGCGCCGAACGAATCCCCTTTCGCGAGCCTTGCGCCGGCGCGCCAGACGATCTTCCCGAGAGCAATCTGTTCCGCGGCGTCCGCGGCGCGTGGGCCCTCGATCGCGTGGACTTCGTGCCAGCCCAGAGTCTGCTGCGCGTTGCCAGTCTCGATCGTGAGTGCTGCGGTGGAAAACTGGATCGCGCGTGCGTCGATCGTCCGCCCCGACCAGGTCCGCACGCGATAGGCGGTGGGAGATTCTGCCTCCGGTTGCGAACCGGCGAGCGACGCGGCGAACGCGAGAACCAGCACGGAACGGCGGGGCGACATCAGGGGATCACCTCGACATGGCGGAACTGCCCCCCGCTGTCCCCCGCGATGCGCCGCATCATCGTGCGCACCTCGTCGGCGATCACGCTGTTGCGGCTGGGCTCTCCGAACAGGATGCAGTGGATCGGGATGCGGGCGCTGTCGTTGAGATCCGCGACACGGGCCGGGATGTCGTCGGCGAAGCGCCCGTCGGTCATGAAGTAGATCGCGTCGGGGCGGATCCGCTGGCCGAACACGAGTTCGAACGCGCCCATGGGCTTGGTCCCGCCCATCGGTTCGATGCGTGTGATCTGCCTTCGCGCGTCCGCCTTGGACCGTTCGGAGGCATCGCGCCAGACGGCGCGGCTGCCCAGGACCTCGGGGGCATCCGAGTAGAAGACGACGAGGAACTCGCCGTTTTCCATGAGCCCGGTGACGGATCGGATGAGTTCGGCGCGGGTGCGGTCCATTTTCTCGCCGCGCATGGAACTCGAGCGGTCGACGATGTAGGCGAACCGGCTGCCCTGGGCTTCGAGCCCGAAGAAGGAGGCGCCGCCGCCTCCGCCTGTGCCGGTGGTCAGGCTCCCGCCTTCCCGGTCGCCGATGTCGCCTGCGCCGGCGTCGATCTCGATCTCGAGGCTGGACTCGGTGAGCGATTCGGTGGTGGTCGTCGCCTCGGTGAGTTCCGTGATCGCGGGGTCGACCGCGGTCTCCGCCTCGGGGACGAGCGGGTCGGACTGGTTCTCGTCCTCCGGGAGCATCGCGGCGAGTTCGCTCTCGGTCATCACCGCGAACTCGACCTCGGCGGCCTCTCCGGCGCCGCCCGCATCGGCGTTGGGGTACCGCACGGTCAGCCATCCCGCGAGCAGCATCACCACCAGGTGGATCGCGAGCGAGAGCAGCGCGCCCGCGACGGCGGCGCGCTTCGTCCAGCGGATGAACTTCCCGACCGGATCGGGGTACTCCTCCTCCGGGAGAACCAGCGCCGTGGGCTCATCGACGCGGCCGCTCGGCGCGGAGGCCTGCTGGGCGAGCGGTCGGGGCGGGTTCGTCGGCGTGTTCTGATCCATCCGTGGGGGAAGGCCGCGGGTGCTTGGATGCGAGCCTGTCTCGGTTCCGTATCGGCCTCGTGGGGCGTGACGCTCGTGGAGTGTATCGGACCCTCGGTGGCGCAGGGTCCACGCGGCCGCGTTGTGCGTTTGCCCCCGTTCTGTACCGGCGCCGCCCGTTCGGGGATGCGGTCCGGGCCTCCGATTCCCGGCGAATGCTGATCGGCCAGTTGCTTGTCGTTCCGCTCGGCGCGGTCGCTATTCCGAGCACTCGCCGCAATTGATCGGGGGGAACCCGTCGCGGGGCCCGGAGGCGGGGTATTGTGCGGTCGAAGACTGCACACGAACAGGGGCCGCGGGCATGACCAACAGCGAGTGGACGAGCAACGGAAAGCGTCTGCTGCTCAAACTGAGCGGGGAAGCGTTCTGCAAGCCCGGGGTTGGGGGGATCGACCCGGGCGAACTGGAACTGATCGCGGGCGAGATCGCGGCGGCACGGTCGCAGGGCGCGGAGATCGCGGTCGTGGTGGGCGGCGGGAACTTCGTCCGCGGCGCGCAGCTCGCGGAGCGGGGCGACATCGTGCGCGCGACCGCGGACTACATGGGCATGCTGGGGACGATCATCAACGCGTTGGCGCTGAAAGACAAGCTCGAATCGATGGGGACACCCGCGCGGGTGTGCTCGGCGCTGGAGATCAAGGCGGTCGCGGAGCCGTTCATCCGGGGACGCGCGATCCGCCACCTGGAGAAGGGGCGCGTGGTCGTACTGGGCGCGGGGACGGGGAACCCCTTCTTCACGACCGACACCTGCGCCGCGTTGCGGGCGACGGAGCTCGGGTGCTCGGCGCTGCTGAAAGCGACCAAGGTCGACGGCATCTACGACGCGGACCCCAACGCGAACCCCGACGCGACCCGGTACGAGACGCTGAGTTTCAGCGAGGCGCTCGAGAAGCGGCTGGGCGTGCTCGATACCGCGGCTTTCGCGATGTGCCAAGAGCACGACATCCCGATCGTGGTCTTCGATTTCAAGAAGCGCGGCAACATCGGCAGGGTCGTCGCGGGGGAGTCGATCGGGACGCTCGTCAGCGGGGATTGAGCGGGGCGCGACCCGGGCGGGAACGCGCGAATAGAATGGGAGCCCCTCCTCAGCCGGCACGGGCGGGCGTTGATGGGACCCGGACGGAGAACGACAGATGACAACGACGACACCCGACGCGATCCTCAACGAGGCCGAGGCGTCGATGAAGAAGGCGATCGAGTACCTGGGCAGCGAGCTCCGGGGCATCCGGACCGGGCGGGCCTCGACGGCGTTGGTCGAGTATGTGAAGGTGGACTATTACGGTTCGCCCACGGACCTGAACCAGCTCGCGGCGATCAGCACGCCCGAGGCGAACCAGCTGCTCATCAAGCCCTTCGACGCGGGGAGCGTCAACGCGATCAAGCAGGGCATCGAGAACGCGGGCCTGGGCCTGAACCCGCAGGTCGAGGCGAAGCAGATCCGCATCACGATCCCCCCGCTGGATGCGGAACGCCGCAAGCAGCTCGTCTCGCAGGCGAAGAAGCACGGCGAGGAGCAGAAGGTCGTGCTCCGGAACGCTCGCCGCGATGCGAACAAGCACGCGGAGGCGTTGGGCAAGGACAGCGATGCGCATATCTCCGAGGACGAGGTCTCGACGCTCAAGGACGAGATCCAGGAGCTGCTCAAGAAGTACGAGACCGAGATCGACGGGATGGTGAAGAAGAAGAGCGACGAGATCACCGAGGTCTGAGGCTCGCGTCTCGCATCGATCGAACACGATAACGCCCGCGGCGCTCGCCGCGGGCGTTTCTGTTGATCGGGATCAGGATTGACCCGGCGTCTGGTCCGCTGCACCGTTCACTCGAACGAGAGCACGCTCGGCGCGGTCAGCAGCACGGGCTCCCGGCGGAGCATGCTCGCTCGGGTCCAGGCGTCCCGCAGCGCGTCGAAACGCCGCTGCCCGAGCAGCTCTCGGAGCATGCCCAGTCGGTCGGCGGCAACCGGCGCGGAGACGAACCCGCCCAACGCCTGGTTGAGCATCTCCTCGAACGAGGGGGGCTCGGGGAAGTCCATGATCTCGTAGTCCTCGAGTTGCAGCACGCCCGCGAGCGCGTCGATCGCGTCGGAGAGCGTGCCGATCTCGTCGGCCATCTTCAGGTCCACCGCGTCGCGTCCGAGGAAGAGCCTGCCCTCGGCGGTCCGGTCCAGGTCGATCCCGGGGCGGCCCTGCGACACGCGGCTCGTGAAGAGTTCGTAGGTCTCGGTCATCCGATCGCGGACGAGCGCGAGGTCTTCGCTGTCCCACCCGGTGGTCATGCCGAACATATCGGCGTGCGGCCCGCGGGCGCGGGGCACGATGTTCACGCGGGCCTTCTCGAGGATCTCCGCGAACGAGAGCTTGCCGCCCACAACGCCGATCGAGCCCACGATACTCGACTCGTTGACGAAGATCTTCTGCCCCCCCACCGCGATGTAGTAGCCGCCGGACGCGGCCATCGACCCGACGCTGACCCAGACGGGCTTGGTCTCGCCCAGGCGCTGGAGGCCCTGCCAGATCACTTCGCTCGCGATCGCGGAGCCGCCCGGTGAGTCGATCCGGACGATCACGCCCCGGATGTTGTCGTCCTTGCCGATCTGCTTGATCGCGTTGCGGATGGTCCGGCTGCCGACCGAGGCGCTCGAGAAGGGGCCCTCGGGGGTCGAATCCCCGTCCATGATCGCGCCGTCGATGTGGAGCACCGCGATCGTGGGCCCGCTGGTGGTGCGCTTGACGGGCTGGAAGAGCTGGCTGAACACCATGAGCGGGTTGGACATGTCCGCGGTGTCCTCACCCGTGTCGATCAGGTCACCGGCGTAGACGAGTTCGTCGCCCGTCCATCCCGAGGCGGCGGCCTGCTGCTCGACATGATCGAGCAGCTCGGCGAGGTCCACCTCCGCATCGATGAGCCCCGCCTCGATCGCGGTCCGTCCGTCCGCGAGCCAGGCCTTTCGCATCGCCTCGTCGAGGGCCTCGTCGTCGAGACCCCGCCCCGTCTTGAGCGTGTCACGCATGTTGTCGTACATCGCGTCGAGCAGGGCGGAGATGTTCTGGTCCCACGCCTCGCTGGGCTGGGCGTTCTCGTACATCTCGTTGGCGCCCTTGTAGTCGCCGATCTGGACGAAGTCCGCCTCGACGCCCACCCATTCGAGCATGTCGGCGAGGAACATCTCCTCCATATAGATGCCGGGGAGCGTCACCCCGCCGCCCTGCTGGAGGATCACATGGTCCGCGTGGCACCCGGTGAGAAGCTCGGCGGTGCCGAACATCTCCGCGAACATGTAGAGGTCCTTGCCGCTGGCGCGGAAATCGTCCATCGCCTGGCCGATCTCCGCGATGTCGGTGGTGGTGATCGCGGCGTCCTTGAGGCGGACGATCACCCCGTTGATGGTGTCGTCGCCCGCGGCGTCCCGGAGCGCCTCGGCGTAGTCGAGCACCGTCGGGGAGGGCTCGGCGAACATCGACATCCCGCCGGACGAGGCGGGCGGGTCGCCTTCGATCTGGAGCATCGCGACGCGGTAGGGCGCGGCGCCGGCGCAGAGCGTGACCCCGAACAGCGCGGCGCCGGAAAGGAGTGCAGCAGGAGCGGACAGATTCGGACGCATGTCGATCGCCTTTCGTGTGATGGACCCTCGCGGGGAGTCTAGCGGACGCGGCTCGACGCGACGGTCTGAAGACTCAGAAGCAGATCGCGCCTCTACTGATACCCGAGTCGCTCGAGGTCGTCCTCGTCGAGACCGAACTGGTGCCCGATCTCGTGCAAGATCGTGATCATGATCTCCTCGTAGATCCGATCGTCGGGGGGGCGATCATCGGGCGTGCCGTCCTCGAAGGTCAGGCCGTCGTCTCGGACAGGGCCCCACCCTCCCGCGTGGGAAATCACGCCCCTCCTGAAGAGGTGGATCGTGCCGGGCAGCACGGGGGGCGAGTCGATCGCGGGGTCGGTGTAGGGCGTCCCGGAGTGCAACCCGCAGAGTTCGCCCTTCGCGTCGTGGTCGCGGGGATCGATCCCGAGATCCCGGAGCATGTCGTCGGTGGGCTCGTCGATCACGATCAGCGGGACCTCGTCGAGCAAGCGATGGATCGCGCTCGGGAGCGCCTCGATCGCTTCGTCAACGAGCGCGTCGAACCGGTCGCGTTCGGTGTCGGTGATGGGCTTGGGTGCTGGGGTCATGGGCTCGCGACGATCCGCTGAAGAACCAGAGCGGGAGGTTCAGTCCTCGCTGAAGATATCCGTGAGCCCCGGCGCGGGCTGGAGCAGCACGGGCCTCAGGCGAAGCGTGTCGATCCCCACCCCGAACAGTCCCACGGTGAAGAGGAACGAACCGACCGCGATCATGAGCAACGCCGCGAGTTCGACGATCCAGTGGATCAGGTCGTTCCCGCCCGCGAACGCGACGACCAGCAGGTCCCCTGCGATCGTGACGCCCATCGCCCAGGCGAGCGCGGAGAGGGGCTGGGTGTCGACCCGGCCGAGACGCATGACAAGCGAACGCTCCGCGAGTGAAACAGCGTTGGCACGCAACCCGATCACGATCGCGATGATCAGCGCGCCCTCCGCGAGACGGTAGAGCGAGCGGTCGGGGTCGAGCAGGTCCGCGCCCGAGTTGATGAACTGCGATCCCACCAGGGGCGGGCCCATCCGCGGGTCGTACAACGCATGGATCGTGAAGTGGATCGCGAGCAGGGGGAGGTAGGCGACCATCCCGCACGCGGCCTTCACGCACTCCCACGCGGAGACAATCCGGACCGGACGGATCAGCGTCGACGCGCCGACCATCGAGACGAGGATCGCGAGCATCTGGAACTGCCAGGCGTACGGAATCGCGAGACGGATCCCGAGCATCTCGTCGAGGACATCTGAAAGACGATCGAACCAGACGAGGCCCGCCGCGAGAACGCCCCCCCACGCCCAGAGGATCATGCCGTTCGCGACCAGGCGCGGGCGGATGATGGGCTGGAGTTGCTCGGCCATCGGGTCGACGCGTGCGAGGATCGTCGCGCGGACGGGGGTGGAGCATTCGGGGCAGACCGACCGGATGGAAAGCCCCTTGAGGTTGTAGCCGCACCCGATGCACGGGAGATCGCCCGTGAGATCGATGCCCAGCGCGGCGGGCGCCGCTTCGTGCGATGGACGGGGCTGGCCTGGGCCCGGGTCGCCGACGGGATTGTGCGGAGCGTCTGGGGTATCCAAGAGGGGCGAGATCCGTCTGCGGACGCCGGGCCAGGCCGTTCGCATCGAACAGCCGAGCCCGCCCGGCATCCCCTTGCGTCGCGGGCGTTTGGAGCATAGCGGGCGGCGCGGCCCGGGGATGCGGACCAGGGGCGCGCGGGCCGTCGATGCGGGGCTC
>DLBY01000133.1:12467-12881 GCA_002480345.1 Phycisphaerales bacterium UBA7812
ATGCGGGGCTCGCGCGCCATCGCGCTATAGTCGCCCGCGCCCGCCGCGAGCTTTCGTGGGTGCGGATCCGTTCGACCCGAGACCCGTAGAGCGATTGTGATGCTGGATAAGATCGCCCGCCTCCGAGAAAATGTCGCGTCTGTGTATCTGGGAGATCGGTCGGTGATCGACCAGATCATCCGATGCCTGCTGGCGCGGGGGCATGTGCTGATCGAGGATGTGCCGGGCGTCGGCAAGACGGTGCTCGCCTCGTCGATCGCGAAGAGCATCGACGGGTCGTTCAGCCGGATCCAGCTCACGCCCGACATGCTCCCCGCGGATGTGATCGGGGTCACGATCTTCGACAAGCAGGGGCACTCGTTCGAGTTCCGGAAAGGCCCGGTGTTCGCGAACATCGTGCTCGCCGACGAGATC
>DLBY01000096.1 GCA_002480345.1 Phycisphaerales bacterium UBA7812
GAGGTGAAGCCCGCGAGTATCGCGCTGCACTACCGCAACGCGAGCGAGGAGCACGGGAAGAAGGCCCTCGCGGAGGCGGAAGAGGCGTTGGGCAGCGACGACGATGTCTTCACCAAGCGCGGGAAGATGGTCATCGAGTTCGCCGTTGTCTCGACGCACAAGGGGGACGCGCTCGACACGCTGCGGCAGCGGTTCGGCGCCACGGCGGTGCTGTTCCTGGGCGATGATGTCACCGACGAGGACGCGTTCAAGACGCTCGCGGGCCCCGATGTGGGCGTGAAGGTGGGCGACGGGGAGTCGGTCGCGCGGTTCCGGGTGAAAGACCCGCACGAGGTGAGCCGCGTGCTCGCGAAGCTCAGCGAACTGCGGAGCGCCTGGATCGGGGGCTCGGACGCGGCGCCGATCGAGGCGCACAGCATGCTGACCGATCAGCGGACGCTCGCGCTGGTCGCGCCGGGTGCGCGGATCACCTGGATGGGCGCGCCCCGGATCGATTCGCCCTCGATCTTCGCGGAACTGCTGGGCGGGCCCATCGCGGGGCGCTTCTCGATCGCGCCCGTGGATGGTGAGGGTGAGCCGGTCCAGGGATACTTGGGCGATTCGTTCCACCTGCAAACGCGATGGAAGAGCGTGACGGTGACGGACTACATGGACTGCTCGGGCGGGCGGACGATCCAGCGCCCGGGGCGGACCGATATCGTCCGCGTCATCGAGGGCACGGGGCGCGTGCGCATCGAGTACGCGCCCAGGCTCGACTACGGGCGGCACCAGACCCACCTGGTCCCCAAGATGGACGGGCTCGCGATCGCCGATTGGCCCGACCCGATCGTGCTGCGTGCGCCGGGGGTGAAGTGGCGCCTGGTGAACGAGGGCCCCCACCACACCGCGGTCGCGGAGGTGGACCTGTCGGAGATGGGCGGACGCCTGGAACTCGAGCTCCGCCACGGCACGGGCGACCTCTCTCCCGCGATCATCAGCGAGGCGAAACGCTCCAGGCAGACGACGCGCTACTGGGCGCACTGGGCGGAAGACCTCGAGCTGCCCGAGACCCAGACCGACCTGGTCCGGAGGAGCGCGCTCGTCCTCCGCGGGCTGTGCCACGGGCCGACCGGCGCGATCGCCGCGGCGGGGACGACCAGCCTCCCCGAGTGCATCGGGGGCGTTCGGAATTGGGACTATCGGTATTGCTGGCCCCGCGACGCGGCGCTCGCGGCGTCGGCGCTGGTGCGCCTGGGCTCGAGCGAAGAGGCGGTCCGCTTCCTCGACTGGCTCCTTGGGGTCGTCGATCAGCTCCCGAGCCCCGACCGGCTCAACCCGATCTACACCGTCGCGGGCAACGACCTCCCCGCGGAGGCGGAGATCCGCGAATTGCCCGGCTACGCCGCGTCCCGCCCGGTGCGCGTCGGCAACGCGGCCAACAAGCAGGTGCAGCTCGATGTTTTCGGGCCCATCGTCGAACTCGTCTCCCTGCTGCTGCACAGCGGCGCCCCCCTCTCGGGCGAGCACTGGCGTCTGGTCGAGGCGATGGTCAGCGCCGTCGCGTCGCGCTGGCGCGAGGCGGACCACGGGATCTGGGAGATCCGGCGCCCCGTGCGGCACCATGTCCATTCCAAGGTGATGTGCTGGCAGACCGCGCACCTCGGCGCCGAGATCGCGGAGCGTTTCCTCGGACGCGCGAGGCCCGAATGGCGCGCCCTCGCCGACGAGATCCGCGACGATGTCTTCGCGCACGGATGGGACGCGGACGCGGACGCGTTCACCAGCGCCTACGGCGAACGCGACCCCGATGCCTCGGTGCTGCTCATCGGGCTGACGGGGATGATCCCCGCGGACGACCCGCGCTTCGCGGGGACGATCCGCGCCGTCGAACGCGATCTGCTCGACGACAACACCGTGTACCGGTACCACTACGACGACGGCCTTCCGGGCGGAGAAGGCGGGTTCTATCTCTGCACCTCGTGGCTCATCGAATCGCTGGTGCTCGCGGGGCGCACCGACGAGGCGCGGTCACTTTTCGACAAGTACATCGCGACGGTCGGGCCCACGGGCCTGCTCCCCGAGCAGTACGACCCCCACGACAAGCGCACGCTGGGCAACCATCCCCAGGCCTACAGCCACATCGGGCTGATCAACGCGGCGTTGAGGCTTGAGAGTCTGCGCTGACGCGCGACGGATGCGCGGGCGCACTGACCTCGGGCGGTCGCCTTTCGTGCGCGGTGATGGCATACTGCCCGGATGACCCTCCGCATCCACCCCGACCCGCTTGCGGCGAGCCCGATCCCGCGCCGTGTGTTCGCCGCTCTGCTGCTGCTTCTGGGCATCGCGCCGCTGCTCGCGGGGTGCGCCGCGTCCCCGCGCGACCCGTGGGAACGCGGGGCGCTGGGAGGTGGTGCCGTTGCCGCGGATCACCACATGGCCCAGTGGGCGGGCGAGGAGATGCTGCGCCGGGGCGGCAACGCCGTGGACGCCGCGGTCGCGACCAGCCTCGCGCTCTCTGTCGTCCGCCCCGACTCCTGCGGGATCGGCGGGGGCGGGTTCATGCTCATCCACCTCGAGGATCATCCCGAGCACGGCACCACCGACATCGCGCTCAACTACCGCGAAACCTGCCCCGCGGGCATCGGGCCCGACACCTACGCGCAGTGGGACGACGACCCGACGGCGTCTCGCGTCGGCGGGCGCGCGGTCGCGGTGCCGGGCACCGTCGCGGGGCTGCTGCACGCGCTCGAGAAGTACGGAACCCTCGACCGAAGGACCGTGTTTGCGCCCGCGATCCGCCTTGCCCGCGAGGGTTGGATGGCCGACGCCCACCATGTGAAGACCGCGCGCTCGATCGGCGAGACCTTTGACCGCAGCCCGGCGTACCGCGACCGGTTCGGGTTCGTCGAGAAGATGACCGCGGGCGGGTCGGTCGCGCGCGGGCAGACGCTTCTCAACCCGGAGCAGGCGCACGCGCTGGCGCGGATCGCCGACCTCGGGCCCGACGAGTTCTACAAGGGCACGATCGCCCACGCGATCGTCGGAACCGTCCGCGACGACGGGGGCATGCTCTCCCTCGACGACCTCGCGAACTACCGCGTGCAGGAGACACGACCGATCCGGGTGCCGCTGGGCGACGCGTTCGGCGGGCGCACGCTTCTCGTCATGCCGCCCCCGTCCAGCGGGGGCATCGCGATCGCCCAGGTCTTCGCGATCATCGATCACCTTGTGCAGGACGCGGGATTCGTCTACCCGCACGCTGGAGACCCGGAACCCCGCGACGCGCGGATGCTGATCGAAGCGATGAAACACGCGTTCGCGGACCGGGCCCGCTTCCTCGCCGATCCCGCCTTTGCCGATATCCCGGTCGGCCCCATGCTCGACCCCGCGAACCTCGCCGGCGCCGCCGCGCGCATCGCCGCGGGAGGGATCGCGCCCCCGGAGTCGGCTGGGATCTACATGCCTGTGGTCGTCGACGACGCGTCGATCCCCGAGGACGGCGGCACGAGCCACATCAGCGTCGTCGACGCGATGGGCAACGCCGTCGCGTGCACCGAGACGATCAACCTCGCCTACGGGTCGATGCTCGCGGTCGACTGGTACGGCTTCTGCCTCAACAACGAGATGGACGATTTCACCACCGTCCGCGGAAAAGCCAACGCGTTCGGGCTCACCCAATCGGACGACAATCTCCCCGAGCCGGGCAAGCGTCCACTCTCAAGCATGTCGCCCACGATCGTCCTCGACCCGGACGGCTCGGTCTTCGCGGTCGCCGGTGCCTCGGGCGGGCCCCGCATCATCACCGCGACGATGCAGGCCCTGCTGCGTGTCCTGCTGGGCGACGCGAGCGCGGCGCAGGCGGTTGCCGCGCCCCGGCTGCACCATCAGTGGCAGCCGGACGCGGTGTATGTCGAATCATGGACGGACACTTGGACGCGCCGGCGAGCGGAATCCGCGGACGACGCTGCCCGACTTGGTCTGCGTGCATCACTCGACGAGATGGGCTATCCGGTTCGTACGCGCGACGACATCGGCGCCTGCCAACTGATCCGCCGGGCCGACCATCCGGGTGACTCGTCGTCCGGGCGCTACGAAGCCGCAGCCGATCCGCGAAAGCGAGACCGCGATCCGTTTGTGAAGTAGTCAGGGCGATGGATCCGGGCCGAATCCGTCACCTCTGCAGGACTTCGGGATAGAACGACGAGCGGAGAGCAGCCGCCGACCCTCAGTGCCGCCCTATAGCCGCGGTGACGAGCCGAGCACTCCGGAAAACAGACCGACCGACGCAACGGCCGGAACCGGCGATCAGACGCGCTCGCGCACGATCCGCTCATCCACCCGCGCCCGCTCCTTGCCACGAAGCATCGCGGTCCAGATTTCGGGATTCACCGCGAACACGACGAGACCCAAGACGACGAAAACCGCCGCCGCGATCGGCTGCACCAGGAACGCGAGCGCCACACCCAGCAGCATGAAGACGCTCGCGACCGCGATGAGGATCGCCCCGAAGGACTTGGGGCCGACCGTCGCGTGCGCGGGCCGCCCCTCGGGCGATTCACTCGCGACGCGCTCCCGGAGATGTTCCTCGTAGGTATGAATAGTATTCTGCATATCGTTTTCTTCGATACTAAACCTCGCCCCGATGCACCCGTTGCCGGATTTTCCCGCGTGCAGCCGACGCCGCACGGATGCGATACGGTGTGGATCCATCAATCCAGCCTCTCCGGAGTTCGACGCATGCCCATCCGAGTTCTCAGCCGAGCCGTCCTGATCCTGTCCGCCTCGCTGCTCACCGGCGCATCGGCCGCGGATCATCACGAGGGGATCTATCCGCAGGTCCCCAGCCTGACGCCCGACGCGTCGTTCGCGATCTTCTCGTGGGCGGGCGACCTCTGGAGCGTGCCCGCCTCGGGCGGGGCCGCAACGCGCCTGACGAGCCACCCTGCTGATGAACTCGCGAGCGCCGTGAGCCCCGACGGCTCAATGATCGCCTTCGAATCGAACCGGGAGGGCTCGCAGAATCTGTATGTCGCGGACCTGACACGCGTCGGGGACACGCTCATCGCGAGCACGCCGCGTCGGGTGACGATCGCCGACGCGTCGCACAACCTCTCGGGGTGGACGCCCGAGGGCGATGCGCTGCTGTTCAGCAGCTACCAGGAACGCGACATCTACCGCGAGGAGCACATGTACCGCGCCCCGATCGACGGGGGACCGGTCACACGCCTCACCGACGCGTTCGGCGAGCACCCCGTGATGAGCCGGGACGGCGAGCGCGTCGTCTTCGCCCGGGGCTCGAACACGACCTTCCGCCCCAAATACCGGGGCACCGCGACAGGCGAGATCTGGGAATTCCGCCCGTCGACCGGCGACTTCTTCCGCATCACCAGCGACGACTCGGACGACATGCAGCCCTTCCCGCTGCCCGACGGCTCGACGGTCTTCATCGCGAGTTCGAGCGGGCAGTACAACCTCGCGCGGATGTCGCCCGGCGGGCGGCAGCCCGAGGCGCTCACCGAGTTCCAGCCCGGCGCTTCACCGTTCGAGGGGATGGAGACGATCGCGCACGGCGTGCGGGACCTCGATGTCAGTGCCGACGGATCCACCGCGATCTTCGCGGTGTGGGACACCCTGTTCACGCTCGATCTCTCCGCGAACAACCCGACGCCCCGCGCGATCGACATCGTGATCTCGGGGGACACCGACGCGGGCACCGCGACGCCCATGGACCTCGACCGCATGGCGAGCGAGGCCGCGATGAGCCCCGACGGGAAGTCGATCGCGATCGTCGCACGGGGCGAGATCTTCGTGCGCAGCACCGACGAGGGTCGACCCGCGCGACGCGTCACCGCGAGCGAGGCCCGCGATCAGCAGATCGCCTGGTCCCCCGATGGGTCGAAGCTCTACTTCGTGAGTGACCGGGACGGGAGCGAGGGGATCTACGCCGCGACCGTCGCCCTGTCGAGGCACGACATCGAGCCCGAGGACGAGGAAGCCGGAGGCGACGAAGCGGGAGATGGAGAGGAAGAGGCCGAGGCGCCCGCGGACGACGAGCAGAGCGCGGAAGACGAGGAGAACGGCGACGCCGACGAAAAAGAAGAGAAGAAAGACAAGGGCCCGACGCCGGGCGAGCGCTGGGCGCAGTCGCTCCGTTTCGCGATCGAACCGGTCATCGTCAGCGAGCATGTCGACCGCTACCCGATGCCCAGCCCCGACGGCGAGGAGCTCCTGTTCATCCGCGACCGGGGCGACATCATGCTCTACGACATGGAGGACGACGAGCTGATGACCGTCCGCGCGGGCTGGAATGTCCCCGATGTCCAGTGGGCCTCGGATTCCGAGCACATCGTCTTCAGCGTGCAGGACCTGCAGTTCAACAGCGACATCTGGGTGATGAACATCGACGCGTTCGAGGACGACCCGAGCGATCCCGCGGCGCAGCCCCGCAACATTACCCAGCACCCCGATCTCGATGTCGCGCCTCGCCTCAGCCACGACGGGAAGGTGCTCTATTTCCTCTCCGACCGCGACGCGTCGGAGAACTACACCTTCGATGTCTACCGCGTGTTCCTCGACGATTCGCTCGAGGACCTCGCGGACTACGAGCTCGATGAGTACTTCCAGGACGCCGCGAAGGCCGCGAAGAAGCGCAAGCCGATCGAGCCCGAATCGGACGAAGAAGAGGACGATTCGGACGAGAAAGACGACGACGACGAAACGCTCGCGTTCGACACCGATGACGCGTTCCTTCGTATCCGCCGGATCGTGTCGACCGCGGGCTCGGACGGTGACCTCGCGATCACCCCCGCGGGTGAGCGGGTCGTCTTCTCGACCTCGATCGACGGTGACCGGGGTCTCTACTCCGTGGACTTCCGCGGACGCGAGCGCAAGAGCGTCGTCTCGGGGGGCACCTCGAGCGTCTCGACGAGCCTGACCGGCGACAAGGTCGTGCTCGTCAAGGGCGGACAGGCCCACAGCGTCTCCCCGACAGGCGGGAAGGTGACCACCTACGACATCGACGCGCCGGTGATCATCGACGCGCACGCGGAGCGCAAGCAGATCTTCAACGAGGGCGCCCGCATCTTCGGGATGTCGTTCTATCACCCGACGCTCAAGGGGCTGGACTGGGACGCGATCGCCGGCCGCTACGAGCAGCTCGCGATGCGCACCCGGACACCCCAGGCCCTCAACCGTGTGCTCAGCGCCCTGTTCGGTGAAGTGGACGGCTCGCACACCGGCGCCCGGGGCGGGCCCGGGTACCGCGCCCCGGGACCGCGCGTGGGCTACCTCGCGATCGACGCCCACCCCACGGCGCAGGGGTACGAGGTCCGGCGCATCCTCCGGGACGGGCCCGCCGACAACGGCGACAAGGGCATCCTCGACGGGGACCTGATCACCCACATCAACGGCGAGCCGCTCGTGGACCCAGAGTCGGGCGTCCGCGATCTCTACGCCGCGATGGCGGGCACATCGGGGCGGGAGACGCTCGTCACCGTCTCGCGACCGACCGACGAGGGCCCCGTCGAGCGCACGCTCCTGCTGATCCCCCACTCCCAGGGCGCCGAGACGAACATGCGCTACCGCGATGAAGTGGAACGCCGCGAGGCCCGCGTCCACGAGTGGTCAGACGGGCGGATCGGCTACCTGCACATCCGGGGCATGTCCGCCCCCCAGGTGCGGGACTACGAGCGCGATCTCTACGCCGCCGCGCACGGGCGCGAGGCGCTGATCATCGATGTCCGCGACAACGGGGGCGGCTGGACGACCGACATCCTGCTCGCGTCGCTCACGGCGCCGGCGCACGCGTACACGATCCCCCGCGGCGCGAATCCCGACAAGGCGGAGTTCGATTCCTACCCGCGCGACCGACGCCTCATCCACGCCTACCAGCGGCCCCTCACGGTGCTGATGAACCAGCATTCCTATTCGAACGCGGAGATCTTCAGCCACTCGATCAAGACGACCGGGCGGGGCAAGCTCGTGGGCACGCAGACCCACGGCGCGGTGATCTCGACCGGTGCGCACTCCCTGATCAACGGGTCGTATGTCCGCATCCCGTTCCGGGGCTGGTACCTCCCCGATGGGACCGACATGGATGTCTACGGCGCCGAGCCCGACATCGATGTGCCACAGCTGCCCAACGACGAGGCCGCGGGGCTCGACCCCCAGCTCAAGGTCGCGGTCGAGGACCTGATCCGCCGACTGGATCGGGGCGAGAACTAAGCAATCGGCGGGCGAGAGAACCGATCCGGCGCGGACGCCGCTCAGGCGGCGTCGTCGCGCAGGCGCAGACGGCTGATCACCCGGCACAGCGTGCGGAGCGCCACCTCCGCCTCCGCCGCGGAACCCGACGCGTTCACCGCGACGATCGCGCTCTCCGCCGCCTGCTCCAGCAGGGGGAAGCCGAAACCGCTCGCGGTGTTCTTGATCAGCTGTGCGACGCGGACGGCTTCGCCTGCCTTGTCGGCGATGATCGCCTGCTCGAGCGTCCCGCTGCTGTCGCGCAGCCGCTCGAGATAGGTCGTGACGGGGCCGTGTTTCGCATCGGGGAGCTCGCAGAAGATCGGCTTGCTGCCCGACAGCGGGTTCACATCGTCGAGGCTCAGGTCGCGCAGCGCGCCGATCACCATGTCCGCGGAGTAGGGCCTGCTCAGGATGCTCACACCTGCCGCGCTCTCGAGCCCGAGCACGCCGTCGGGCTTCGAGGTCACGAAGAGCATGGGCTCCTGCGTGCCCGCCGAGCGGATGTGCGCGTGCAGCGTGTGCGCCCCCGCCTCGGGATTGTCCGAGTCCACCATGACGAAATCGAAGCCCTCAGCCGCCAGCCGATCGATCGCCGCCCCGCTGTCCTTCGCGGTGTCGATCCTGATGGTGGTGTCCGAGAGGTAGCTCTGCAGCAGCGTCAACTCGAGGTCATCGATGCCGACCGCCAGCAACCGACCGCTCAGGTCCGAACTGCTGAAGTCATCGCTCTCGGCCATCTGCTCGAGCCAGTCCCGGCTCGACACGAACTTCCGGACATCGACCTTCTCGAGCCACCGCACGCCCACGGCGTGGATGGTCCGCCCGATGAAGCGGCACCAGACGGACTGTGCCGCAATCTGCAGCCGCTCCTTCTGAAGCGTGTCGATGTGCACGACGCAGGTGCTGTCCTGATGCACGAACCCGGGGTAGAGCACCCCCGCGCCGCCCTCGCTCAGGTCGAGCAGCACGCTCTCGCTCGCGGTCAACGAGCCACCCGGGTGCATGACCGTCATCACGACCCGCAGTCCCTCGACATCGAACCGCGTGGAACACCGCTTGGGGGGGGTGATCTGCGTTTGCCGCAATTCGTGAACCGTGCGCAGGTACTCCGCGAGTTGCTCCTCGTTCGCCGGGAATTGCCGGGCTTCGGCCGCCGCAGCCTTGTGCTGATGACGGTTGAGGTTCTGGGGCATTGAGCGTCCTGCCAAAAGGTCCTGTCATCAGATCGGCCATGCGGATTCCAAGCTTCATCACACATCGCGAAGGTCATCCACAAAAGACCGAGATCAGGCTGCGACCCGCAACACCCTCGGAGCGGCATTCGCCGCCCGGTGAATCGGTTTCGCAGGGCTTCGGATTTTTCAGTGGTTCTGCGTAGATCTGCACCCGGCCTTACCGATATCCTTAGACGATCGTGGAACTTCGAATCCTTCAAATTGTCTATGTCAGCACGGCCTCAAGCGATATCAGTGCAGCCGTGCTGGACGCGATCGGCAGAACTTCCGTCCGCAATAACGCCTTTGCAGCAGTGACAGGGGTGCTGCTGCACCGCGACGGGCGGTTCGTTCAGCTTCTCGAGGGTCTCCCTGACGCCGTCGAGGCGATCTACGACGCGATCAAGGCGGACGATCGGCACCACTCATGCACGATCGTCATCCACCGATCGGCCGATGCCCGCAGCGCTCCGCACTGGACCATGGCAACGCTCGACCTGGGCGCGAGCGAGGCCCACACCCGCGAGGGTCGACGCGCTCGACCGCGCGGCGCAAGCCGGCACGCCCATCGCCCGGCCCGCAGAGGATGAACTGATTCAGCGCATCGTGGCGCTCGCCGACCAGGCAACCGAACCGCACGGACCGGCTCACCACCCATGCGCCGACCCGCCGCCCCAGCCTTAGGATCCCGCATGATCAGATCGATTCTTGTCGCGACCGATTTCTCGCCCGCCGCCGACGCCGCCGTCACGCAAGCCGCAAGGCTCGCGACGCGATTGAACGCGGCGCTGCATGTGCTCCACGCGCCCTCGAATGACCTGAACGACGAACTCGCCGCGTTCTTTCCGGACACGAAGGACTACGGCGTGCAGAGCGCGACCGACGCGATCCGCGAACGCATCGCGGCTTCGCTCGCGGCGATCGACGCCCCCAAGAACGCGGAGATCCTCGTGCAACCCGGGAACGCGTTCAAGGAGATCCTCACCGCGATCGAGAAGACCGGCGCCGATCTTCTCGTGCTGGGCAGCACGGGTGAGACCGGGGCCAAACTCGGCACCGTCGGGGGAAAGTGTGTCCGCAAGGCGCCGATCGACACGCTGCTCGTCCCAGCCGGGGGGAAAGCCCCGTTCGATCACATCACCGCGTGCGTGGATTTCTCGGAACTCTCGCCGCAGGTGATCAAGTCCGCCGCGGGGATCGCGCGTGCCGACAGCGGCAGCCTGACCGCGCTGTACGCCCATGAAAAGGTCGACCAATCCGTGTTCTGCAAGGGCCCGCCCCAGGAACTCATCGACAAACTGCCGGGCGTCATCGAGCAGCGATTCGCGTCCGAACTCGCCCCTCTCGCGGGCGAGACCCCCGTGTCGTTCACGATGACCGTGTGCCGGAGCTACAGCGAGGGGATCGTCCGCCACGCCGCGGACAGCGGAACGTCGCTCGTCGCGTTGGGCACCACGGGCCGCTCGGGCATCGCCTACCTGCTGCTCGGCACCACCGCCGAGAAGGTGATCCGCGAGGTCGGGTGCGCCGTGCTCGCCGTCAAGCCCAGGAAGTCCTGACGATCGGCGTACGCGGGGCCGCGTTCAGCGACGACGGCGCACCGCGCCGAGGCCGAACAGGCCCAGCAGGCCCGCGGCGCCCGGTGTCGGCACGAAGCTGACATTATCCAGGCCCGTCTGGTCCGCACCGTTGGTGTATTCCCCGCGGATGTAGAAACCCGTGAGATCCGCGAGCACCGCGCGGATGTCCGCCTCCGTCGCCGCGGTCGAACTCAGCGAACCGCTCGAGGTCGAGGAGACAATCCGCCAGCCCGCGGCCTCGCTCACCGACGCGGACCACGAGGTCCACTGACTGTTCACCGGCACGACATCCACATCGATCCCGATCGAGAGCCCCCCGCCCGTGAGCATCACATCCGCCCGGTTCGCGATCGAGGTCTGGTTCCCCTGGATCCCCAGGATGTTCCAGGCGATCGCGCCGCCGTAGAAACCCGACGCGTTGGAGATGTCCACCACCGGCGCGGCGTAGTACCAGATCCGACCGTCGCCGACATCCCGCGCACGGATCGCGCCCGCGGGCTGACCGATGTTCGAATCCCAGGCGAAGTCCCGAGCGTCGTTGAGCGTGCCCCAACCCTGGGCATCCGCATCGAACGACCACGCGACCCCCGCGGAT
Organism: Phycisphaerales bacterium UBA7812; assembly: GCA_002480345.1. GTDB lineage: Bacteria > Planctomycetota > Phycisphaerae > Phycisphaerales > UBA1924 > UBA1926. The sequence continues at coordinate 11,613 of DLBY01000096.1, forward strand.
GCTCCGCAGGCGGTGAGTCCGAGAACACCGATGACGCCCAGACGAATCCGTGTCATGTCCAAATCTCCCATCTTCCGTCACACACAAACAGCGCAGGACAAATCCTGCGGAAACATACCTGTTCAAGGGGCGATCGCAACGAGATCCCGAGAAAATCCCCGGAACGGGCCCGACCGGGTGATCCCACGGAGCATCACCCCGCGCGACGGCTCTCGTCCAGCCCGTACGCCTTCATCTTCTTGTACAGCGTCGTCCGGTTGATATCGAGCGCCTCGGCGGTCTTCTGCCGGTTCCAGTCGTGCGCCTCGAGCGCGTTGAGGATGATCCGCCGCTCCGGCGCCTTGAGCGCCTCGACGAGCGGCATGGGCTCCCACACGCTCCCCTCGTCGTCGATCGCGTCATCCGACGAGCCGCCCGACGCGGCGCGGAGCAGGCCCGCGTCCGCCCCCTCGAGCACCTGCGGGGGAAGATCCTCCAGACCGATCGTGTTCGAACGGCTCAGCACCGCGGCCCGCTCCACGATGTTGCCCAACTCGCGGACATTCCCCGGGAACGAGTACCGGCGCAACGCGTCCATCGCCTCGGCGCTGAACCCCGTGAACACCTTCCCGAGCTCGCGCCCCTGCTCGTCGAGGAAATGCTCCGCGAGATGGGGGATGTCCCCGATCCGATCGCGCAGCGGCGGCAGCTCGATCTTCACCACATTGATCCGGTAGTACAGGTCCTGGCGGAACTCACCCCGCGCAACGAGATCCTCGAGCGACTGGTTGCTCGCGAGGATCACCCGCACATCGACCTCGAGCGTCTGCGTCGAACCGACGGGCTCGAACTTCCGCTCCTGCAGCACACGCAGCAGCTTCAGCTGCATCGCGGGGCTCGCGCTGTTGATCTCGTCGAGGAACAGCGTGCCGCCGTCCGCCGCGAGGAACCGCCCTTTCTTATCCGCGTGCGCCCCGGTGAACGCGCCCTTCACATGCCCGAACAGCTCGCTCTCCAGCAGCGTCTCGGGGATCGACCCGCACGACAGCTCCACATAGGGCTTGCTCGCCCGAGGCGAGCGGTGGTGGATCGCGTGCGCGATCAGGCTCTTGCCCGTCCCGCTCTCCCCGCTCATCAGCACCGTCGTCCGGCTCGGCGCCACCGCGCTCACGAGTTCGAAGACCTTCCGCATCCGCGGATCGGTCCCCACGACATTGTCGAGCCCGAAACGGTCGTCGAGCTGCATCCGCAGCGTGTGGTTCTCCTCGACCAGCGCCTGCTGGCGCAACGCCCGCTCGAGCGCGACCGCCAGCTCGTCGTCCATCACGGGCTTCGTCAGATAGTCCGCCGCCCCGAGACGCAGCGCCTCGACCGCGCTCTCGATCGTCCCGTATCCGGTCAGCATCACGACCGCTGTCGTCGGGTGGTGCTCCTTCGCCCAGCGCAGCAGGTCGACACCCGACTCGCCCGGCATCGACACATCGCTCAGCACCACATGCACGGGCTGCGGCGGACGCCCGTCCCCCGTGGGGAACCGGCTCGCCCCGTCCAGCAGCGCCCTCGCCTCCGCGGTGTTCATCGCCGTCGCGGTCTCGAAGCCCTCGCCGGACAGATGCTCCGCGAGCGACTCCGCGACGATCGGGTCGTCATCCACGATCAGGATGCGCTTCGTCTCACCCATGCACGCTCCCTCACCGCGACTCGATCTCGATCACCGCGGGCGCCGGGAAGACCGCGCGCAGCACCGCGCCGGGCCCGTCCGTCCGATTCGCGAGCTCGATCCGCCCGCCCAACTCGAGCACGATCTGCCGGCTCAGCGCCAGCCCGATCCCCTGCCCGTCCTCTCGCCGGCTGAACCCCGGATCGAACACCTCCCCCGGGTCATCCAGCTCGGGCGCGCCCACGCCGTCGTCGATCACCTCGAGCACCACGCGGTGGATCCCGCCCCGCTCGATCCAGCCCAGCCGCGCCGAGACAAGACCGCTCCCGGGGCCCGCGCTCGCCTTGCTGGCGCGTTCCCGCGCGATCCGCGCCTCGATCGAATCCAACGCGTTGTGCAGCGCGTTGAGCATCACCGAATAGCACGCCCCCGCCGCACGCGGGCCCGCCCGCTCATCGATCGTCAGCGTGAGCTCCACCCCGAGCGACGAGGCACGCGGGCGCACCACATCCACCGCATGGTCGAGCGCCTCGCCCAGGCTGATCCGCGAGGCCGCGCTCATCGCGGGCGATCCCAGCGCGAGCCCGGCGCCGGCGCTCGTGCGCACGATCTCGTTCATCTGCACCAGCGCCAGCCGCACCGTCTCGAGCTGCTTGCGCGTGCGTTCCAGTTCCTCGGTCAGCGCGTCGTCGCCCGGGTGGTCGCTCGCCTTGGGCAGGTCGCGTTCCGCGATCGTCACCCAACGAAGCGAGCCGTCCACCAGGTTCCGGATCTCGTGCACCACCGCCGTCAGGCGATCGGACGATTCGCCCGCCCGCTCCGCCGTCACCGCGGGGCGACGACGGCGCACGACACCCTCGTCAGGGGTGCGCCGCCCCGACGCCGCACGATCGCCGCTCAGTCCGCCCTCATGATGCGTCATCGCATCATTCATCGGCTCGCGGCGCGCCAGCCTCTAGACATGTTGCGTCAAATCGACACCACCGCGAGAGCGTCCGAAAATACCGGCACACATCACCCCTGACAGCGGTATCGACACGCGGTCCGGACAACAGCCGACCCCGACGCCCCGCACCGCGTCGCCTCACGCCCAGCCGAGCCCCTCGGGCAGCGTGTTCAGGTTCTCGCACCCGTCCGCCGTGACGATCAGCAGGTCCTCGAGCCGCATGCCGCCGACCGCCATCGAATACAGCCCGGGCTCAACCGTCACCGCGTCGCTCACCACCAGCTCGGGGCCCTTGAAATCGAGCAACGGGGGCTCCTTCAGGTCGAGCCCCAGTCCGTGCCCCGTCCCGTGCGGCATCGAGCAGAACTCGGGCGGCGCCCCCTCAGGCGGGAACCCGATCTGGTACCCGTGCGATTCGATCACCCCGATCACCGCGCGGTGCACATCCTCGCCCGTCGCGCCCGCCTTGATGACCGCGATCCCGGCCGCCTTTGCCTCGACGACCGCCGCGTGCATCTTCGCGACCTCGTCGGGCACCTCGCCGTGCACAACCATCCGGGTGCAATCGCCGTGATAGCCCGTCTCGAGGTGCTTGGGGAAGACATCGACGATGACGGGCTGCCCGGTCCGCAGCACGCCGCTCCCCCCGTTGTGGCAGTCACCGCCCTCGGGCCCGCACGCGACGATGTGGTGCTCACCCAGCGCCCCGTGCTCCGCGAGATGCGCCGTGATCAGCGCTTTCACCTTCTCCGCGGTCAGCACCGCCCCGTCGTGCACCAACGCGCCGTCCTTGTTGGCGTCCGCGCGGGCGATCGTCTCGCACGCCATCCGGATCGCCGATTCGGTGATCCGTGTCGCCTCGCGCAACGCCGCGACCTCTTCGGCGTCCTTGCTCCGGCGGTCCCGAACCCCGAGCTGCCGGTCGAGCATGACCGTCATCCCCGCGTCTTCGAGCTCGTCGATCAGCAGCGCCGTCGCGGTGCGATCGACCATCACCCGCGAGATGTCCATCCGGCGCAGGCACTCCGCGGTCGCCTGCGCCGCCCGGATCTCCCGGTCACCGCTCAGCCCCTTCTCGGGCTCGAAGTCCTCGTAGCAGAACACCTCGTCCGCCTTCGCCTGCTTCTTCGCCCGCGCGACCTCCACATCCCGGAGCACGAGACGACGATTCCCGTCAGGCGTCACGATCAGCGACGCCGGATCGTGCGCATCGAAGCGGATCGCATGAAAGACCGCCTTGTTAATCGAGGGGACACCCGAAAGCAGTGTCGCGGTATGTTCGACTGTCATGCCTCAAGTCTAGACGGCCCGGCCGCGTCCCCCCATCCGGCAGCCCCACCGCGCAAACACCGCGATCCCGCTACCCCGATCTGGGTTCGCAACCGCACGCCCACCAGAAGTTGCGTACTTCTGATGAATGCCGGGCCGATCGCGGACCGATGGTCGGGAAATGGAAGTCGGGCTGGTTCATCTCGTGTATTCAAGCCGCGCCGCCGTCGAGATCACCGACGCAGTGCTCGCGAAGATCCGCGACGAGGGCATGCGCAACAACGGTGACCACGGCATCACCGGGCTCCTGCTCTACCGGGACGGCGCGTTCCTCCAGTTGCTCGAAGGCACGCACGACGCGGTCGAGCAGACCTACCGAAAGATCCACGACGATCCGCGGCACACCGACATCCGCCTGCTCTTCCGAGGCCCCTGCTCGCAGCGAACCTATTCCTACTACAACATGGGCGTGCTGGGATCGGCGGGAGACGGGAGCGCGGATCCGGAGATCCTCACCAACATCTTCGAACTCGCGACACAGGCGGATCGACCCGACGCCCGCGTCGAAACAGACGCGATCCTGGGCGAGATGATCAACCAGTTCATCAAGCTCAGCCGCGCCGCGTAAGGCTCACACCCCCACCACCGCCGCGTCCCGATCCGTCAAAAGACCGCCGTCGCTGCGCTCCTTGACCGTCCCGTCCCGCTTCCGGCTCCGCTCGCAGCGCGGCTAGGTCAGGGCAGCAATGGCCAGCGAGACCCACACTGTGCGCATTTCTCAGGCCCGATCCACAACCAGATCTTCTCAGAACCGATCGCGTATCCCTGTGCTGTATCGAGCACAGCACGGCACGCGGGGCAGCCACGCCGAACCTGAAACCACCGCCAGTTCCGGCTGCGGTGCTCGAACCGACTCCGCCTCGCAAATAGGATCATCGTCGCCACGAGCCCGATGCCGAACGCGAGGGCAGCGATTGGGTGAACGGGCCCCGCGGGCAACAACCACATCCCGATGGCACCAAAGACCAGCAGCAGAGGGCTGACAAACAACCCCCATTCCTGCCGACGGATCGCACGATCTGAATCCGCGCTGAGCGGATCGATCTCACCGAGCCCGTGATTGAAGACAGCGGTAACACGCCGCTTCGTCAACGATCGCTCGTCGATCGCGATGAATGCAACACCGCTTCCGTCGCGGAAGTCGAGAGCCTCATCCAATTCACGCATGCACGCCCGGCGGGATGGACAGCCGAGCAGGCTCACACCCCTACCACCGCCGCGTCCCGGTCCGTCAAAAGACCGCCGTCGCTGCGCTCCTTGACCGTCCCGTCCCGCTTGCGGCTCCGCTCGCACCGGGGCTCGTCGCGCAGATCCTGCACAACGACCGCCGACGCCGACGGATCCACCGACGCTCGGCTCACGCCGCACAGGTCCGCGAGATCGACCGGATCGAACCCCGCGAGCACGCCGTCCGGATCCGGGAACACGATCCCCGCGTCGAGCGGGTTGTCGATCCCGTCCGCCTTCGCCTTCTCGAGCGCGAGCAGGCCCGCCTCGCGGGCGTCCATGACCTTCTCCCACGCGGGATCGACCGGCGCGCCGAACTCGCCCAGGAACTCCTCAAAGTGCACGCAGTCCGCCGCGTCCTTGTCGGCGCCGCGAAGCGCCCGCCACGCCTCATCCGCGGTATGGCACATGATCGGCGCGAGCAGGCGGCACAGCCCGTCCGCGATGTCCCACATGACGGTCTGCGTGCGCCGCCGGCGCGGCGAATCCGCCGCATCGCAATACAGCCGATCCTTTGTCGCCGCGAGGTAGACCGAACTCATCGCGTCGGCGCAGAAGTTGTAGATCGCCGCGTGCGCGCGCCGGAAGTTGTACTTGTCGTACGCCGCCTTGACCTCGAGGCTCATCGCGTCGAACCGGGCGAGCGCCCACGCGTCGATGCTCTTCGGATCGATCGATTGCAGGTCCACGCAGTCCTCGCCGCACGCGAAGTCCTGCAGGTTGCTCAGCAGGAACCGGACCGTGTTGCGGATCTTGCGGTACGACTCGCCCGCGAGCGCGAAGAACTCGTCGTCCACCTTCACATCGCCCTCGTAAGGAAGCGACGCGACCCACCAGCGCAGCACATCCGCGCCGTACTTATCGAACAGGTTCTCGATCGTGTGCCCGCTGCTCTTGCTGAGCTTCTTGCCGTCCTTGTCGTTCATGAACCCGTGCGTCAGCAGCGTGCGGTAGGGCGGCCTGCCCATCACACCGATCGCCGGCAGCATCGACAGCTGGAACCAGCCCCGGTGCTGGTCCGAACCCTCGAGGTACAGCTCGACCGGGAACCCGTCGTCGCCCAGGCGCTCGCGCATCACCGCGTTCCAGGACGAGCCCGATTCGAACCAGACATCCAGAATGTCCCCGCCCTTCTTGAGCAATGAGATATCCAGGTCATCCGGCGCCGCGGGGTCGCTCTCGGGGTCATAGTGCTTCAGGATCTCCGCCGGTTCCTTCGTGAACCACGCGTCCGAGCCCTCCTCGCGGAACAGCTGCGCCACCGCGCGCACGCTCGCCTCCGTCATGAACGCCGAACCGTCGCCCGTGATGAACGCCGGGATCGGAAGCCCCCACGAACGCTGACGGCTGATGCACCAGTCGGGTCGGCTCTCCAGCATCCCCCGCATCCGGTTCCGACCCCACTCCGGGACGAACTTCACAGGCTCACCGACCGACCCGCTCAGCTTCTCACGCCCACGCTCGATCTGGTCCACGCCCTGCGGCTCGGCGGACAGATCGTCACGCCCCCCACGCCCCACGGGCCCCGCCGGCGCACCCCGGCCCTCGAACTCACCCGGCTTGCGCGTCGAGCGCACGGGCTTGGTCTCCGCCTCCGTGTGCACGCCGTCCGCGACCGCCGCCTCCCCGATGACCGGCTGATCGTCCGCGGGCGCCATCGTCCCGAACGCCGAGGCGTCGATCGACGCGAGCGCCCGCTGGCGCAGGCTGAACTCGGGCCCCTCCTCGCCCGGCAGCGCAAAGGGCTTGTCGACCCCGACGAACCACTGCTCCGTGCAGCGGAAGATCACGGGCGTCTTGCTCCTCCAGTCGTGCGGGTACGAGTGCATGAACCGGTTGTCGTGGAACAGGTGCCCCGATTGCCGCAGCCGCTCGGTGATCGTTTCATTCGCGTCCCACACGCTCATCCCGCGGAGCCACTCCGGGACCGTCTGGTCGTAGGTCCCGTCCCCGCGCACCGGGCAATAGACGGGCAACCCGACCTTCAGACCCGTCTGGTAGTCCTCCACACCGTGCCCCGGCGCGGTGTGCACCAGCCCCGTGCCGTCCTCCAGGGTCACATAATCCGCCGCGACGATCGAGTACACGCTCGACACATCCGCGTCCGGGTGCCCGTGCGGGCGCGGAGGCTCGTCGATAAACGGGTGCCGGTACCGCAACCCGATCAGCTTCTCGCCCGTCGCGCGTCCCAGCACCTCCACGCTCTCCGCGTTCCCCTGCTTGGTCACGCTCTCGAGCAGCTCCTCCGCGACGACCGTCACATTCCCGTCCACTCGCGCCAGCACATAGGTGAACCGCTCGTGCACCGCGACCGCCTCGTTCGCCGGCAGCGTCCAGGGCGTCGTCGTCCAGATCATGAACGAGGGCGTCTGCCCCACCGCGTCAGGCTCCAACCCGAACGCGGCGCACACCGCCCCGCCGTCCGACGCCTCGAAGTCCACGAACACCGAGATGTCCTCCCGGTCCTGGTATTCGAGCTCCGCGTCCGCCAGCGCCGTCTCGTTCGCGATCGACCAGTGCACGGGCTTGAGCGCGCGGTACACCAGCCCCCGCGCCACCAGCCCCGCCAGCACCTCGATCACCGCGCCCTCATACTCGGGCTTCATCGTCAGGTACGGATCCTCGTAGTCCGCCTGCGTCAGCAGACGCTCCATCTGCCCAGCCTGCAGCTTCACGAACTTCTCGGCGTACTTCTTGCACTCGCGCCGGATCGCGATCTTCGCCTGCTCGGGCTCCAGTTCGCCCAGCTTCTTCGCCTTCCCACTCTCGACCAGCTCGGTCATCACCTTGTGCTCGATGGGAAGCCCGTGGCAGTCCCACCCGGGCACATAAGGCACATCAAACCCCGCCATGCCCTTCGAGCGCACGACAAAGTCCTTGAGACACTTGTTCATCAAGTGCCCCAGGTGGATCGAACCGTTCGCGTAGGGAGGCCCGTCGTGGAACACGAACCGGGGTCGGCCCGCTTTCTTCTCACGCAGCGCCGCGTACGACGCAGACTTCGCCCACCGCTTCAGGCTCGCGGGCTCGTTCTGGATCAGGTTCGCCTTCATCGCAAACCCGGTCTTCGGAAGGTTCAGCGTCTTCTTGTACGATCGTTCTGTCGCATCAGCGGACATCGCCATCACTCCGCGCGGCCCACCGGACCCGGGCCCTCTCGCCCACGGACCGGCCACCGCGTTCAATCGTGGTCTCTGGTATCTCGAAGAATAGGAACAGGCCCAACGCGAAACGCCCCGCGAGTCCCGTCTGCTGATCCCGCCCCTCACCGAGCCGGGATCACCGCCGAGCCCTCAGCAGGGCCGCATAATTCGGATCGGAGCGATCATGGAGCCGTCCATGCGCACAGTCTAGCCCGCTTCGAGCCGGGGCACCCGGATCGGCGCGCAGAGGCGTGCACCAGCAGACGGGTCCATCGTCGACCGCCCGCACCCGATCGCGTGCTTATTTCTGCTCGAAGATCGTCTGCGTCCGCAGGACGATGCCCCCCGGCGCGAACAGGTGGTAGCACTGCGCGTGCACCTCTTTGTGAAAACGCTGCACATCGATGATCGACATGCTCTGCCCCGCGGGCGTCGCCCAACGGCTCACCTGCGCCTCGGCTTCCGCCGCATAATCGAGCATCTCGTCGAAGGTCGCGCGATACAGGTTCTCGCCCAGCGTCTCGCTCTGGATCGTCGCGATGTACCCCACGCCGTCCTGCTCGAAACGCTCGTCCAGATCGTGCTCACCGCCGCACAGGAAGGTGGTCACCGCGTTCGCGGAGGGCAACGGGCTCTCGTTCCAACAGATGACCTCGCTGTAGCACGCCGAGCCCGTCCCGAAGCGGAGGGCATGCCCCCCGTTCACGATCCAGCTCTCGAGCTCCCACCCCTCGTGCCGGACCACTTTTCGGTTCCGCAATTCGAAGAACTCGGGGTGCAGGGCCCGGTTATAGAGGCCGAAGGCAAACGCTTGATCAAGCTGCGGTGTGACGATCGGGTTCACGGCCTTGATTCCCCTGCGTTGCAAGCCGGAAGCCGCGCCACCCCCAACAGGCGACGCGCCCTCCAGTGTCTACCCACCGGGTCCGCACAATGTGCGGCTGCGGGCCCGAATGAGCCGAAATGCTCCGGAGGCCGAGCGCATCCGGCGCCCGGTCCATCCCCACGAGTTCGCCGGGGCACAGCCCTGCACGGAGAGGGTCTGCCCGCGACGAATCACAATATAGAAGATCCCCCGTGCGGTGATCTACTACAAATTGGGTGATTCGGACAAGATTTCTCGGACGCCGTCCATCGCTTATCAAAATCTTGACAATCATGGACTTACGACCAAGAAGCACCCCCTCTTCCCCAAAGCGACCCATCGAGGCGCTCCAGTCCATTCCTAACAAAATCCAATTCGTCGCGATCCGAGACACCATCCCCGTCGCGAGCAACGCCGAAAAAGGGGGTCTTCTTCTTCACCTGCTCCATCTTTGCCATCCTCCGGAGTACACCGAACCGGGCACCCCGCTTCTCCGGATGCTCGCCCGTGCCCTCCAGCCGTTCAGCGCGCCCCTCCGCGCCGACCGCCTCGCGGACGACGAACGCACCGCGGGCGACGCCCAGGCCCTCCTGCTCGAGCACTGGCACGAGTTGCCCCCCGAGGCCCGCCGCGTCGCCCTCGCGATCGACGGCGCGGACTGGCAGTTCCATCTCCGCCGCGCTATCCAGTCGCCCGCCGATCCCGCCAAGGCCGGAGCCATCGAGGCCGTCCTCGCGTGCCTCGCCGATATCGAGGCACGCGGGACGCCCGTCGATCGGCGCATCGCGCTCGCCCTGCTCGCATCGAGCGACCGCCGCGCCGCGGATCTCGCCGAACGCGTCATCCGCCCGCGTATCCTCGCGGGCGTGCGCACCCCCGACGACGAACGCCCCCCGGCGCTCCGGTCCGCGCCCGCCACGGAACCGAGCCCGACCGCAGACGCGGTCTCCGCCGCGTGCGCCGCGCTCGACCACGCCGGGACCACGCCGCGCGATGCGCTCGCCCTCGCCTCGCTGCTGCTGCTGGACCGCCCCGCGCGCGACGCGGATGCCCGCGAACTCGAACCGCTGCGCAGGATCCTCGCCGACGCGTCCCACCCCGCGTTCCCGGTCCTCCGCCGTGCGCTGAAGCGCGATCGCTCCCCCGCGTCCCGCCGTCTCGCGTGGCGCCTTCTCGCGCCGGGCCCGCTCGCGATCGCCGCGACCGAACGGCTCCGCTCCGCCGAGTCGCCCGCCGAGCACGACGCGGTCCTCCGCGAGACCCACCTGCTCCTCAACCCCCGCCGGCGCGCGGCGCTTGTTGACAGCGCCCGCACGCTGCCCTTCGCTACCCTCTGCCCCCCCGCCTCGGTTCCCCTCAGCCTCGCCTCGGAACGCGGGCTCGCCCGTCTCGTCAGCGTCGCGGATCCCGCAACGCAGGAGCGTGCGCACGACCGCCTGCTCGCGACCCGCGACGAGCGGGCGCGTCTCATCGCCGCGGCGAGCGCCACCGGCGCGCGCCTCACCGATTTCTGCCTCGACACGAACCCCGCTGTCGCGACGACCGCTTCGCTCAGGCTCTCCGTGCTGGGCGTCGCGCGCCCGACCGACCGGCCCGCGGATCACCGCGTGCGCACCACCCGCATGCTCGCGAGGAGCCCGGTCGCCCGCGTGCGCACGATCGCGCGCGAAGACCTGGGCCTCGCGGACCTGCTGACCGAAGACGGCACCCCGACCCTGCGCGCCCGGGCGCTCGGGCAAGCCGATCCCGACCGCCTCGCCGAACTCCTCGCACAACAACTCGACACGAGCGAGCGGGACCCGAGCCGGAGCGTGCGCACGCTCCGCGCCGTCGCCCGCCTCGGGCTCGCGGGCGCGTTCACCGAACGCCTCGCGGCGATGGTCACCGAGCAGACCGACCCCAGGCTCGCAGCGACCGCCGCGGCGGTCCTGGGCTCGGTCCCCCGGCGCACCGCGATCGACCCCCTCGACGCGGCCCTCGCGCACACCGACGCCCGCGTGCGCGCCAACGCGGTCGAATCGCTCGAGCGGGTGAGCCGCACGATCGACACCGACCCCCGCGATCGTTTCTCGGAGATCAAGGCCTGCCCGGACCACCGGTCGCGGGCGAACGCGATGCGAGCGCTCGAGCGCCTCCGTCTCGCGGACGACGGCGAGATCCACGACGACGCGGCACGCATGCTGTTTGATGCGCGGGCGCCCCACCGCCTCGCCGCGGTCTGGCTCGCCGAGCGTCTGCTCTGCGACCCCCGCTCCGATCGGCGTCCCGACGACCCCGCCTGGCAGTCGGTCGCCCGCGGGGTTGCCGCGCTCGCGCGCACGGAAGACGACGCCCACATCCGCGCCCGCGCCACCCGCTGCGCCCGCCGCCTGCTCGCGGAGACCAAGCGCCCCGCGCCCGATCCCGCGATCGCCCACGCCGCGCGCCGCCTCCGGGCCCACCTCGCCGAAGGAGTGGGCGCAGCGGAGGGGGTGGACGCATGATCAGGCACTGGTTCGCGACCCCCAGCAACCCCGTCAGCCTGGCGCGACCCGAGGACGCGCCGGACGCGGCGGGCGCGGCGCACACCGTCGTCGAGGTCGCGACCAACTGGTGGGTGATGATCCCGCTGCTCCTGGTCGGCGCGGCCGCGATCATGACGGTCCAACTCCGCCTGGCGCGCGCACGACGCCTGCCCGATGAGGAGAAGGCGTTCCGCCTGCTCGCGCGCGCCGCGCGGGTGCCGGGGCGGCAACGGGTCATGGTCCGCGCGCTCGCGAAGGCGCACGGCGACGCGACCCCCGCGGCGCTGCTGCTCAGCGACCACGCGACCGCGAAGGCGAGCGCCCGCATCGAGCTCAAGCCGGGCACGCCGGGCGATCGCCTCCTCCGACGCGTGCTCGCGTCGCGCGGGATCGCCGACCCGCGGCCAGTCCCGACCCCCCAGACACCGCATCGTTCCCGCAAGAACGCGGACGCATCCCCCAAGAAGGGGCGGGTGAATCTGCGCGCATAGCGTCCCCCGCCGCCCAGGGTTCCGAATCGGATCAACGGGTTGGCGCGAACCCGTGCCGGGGCGCGCTCGTTCTTGTCCCACACGCCGTCCCTTGCGGAGGTCCCTCGTATGCACCGTTCCCGTTCCGCTCGTCCCTTTCTCTCCAAGACCGCGCTCGCCGCGGGGCTCGCGGCGCTGACCCCGCTGGTGCTGATCGGCGCGGGCGCGGGGTTTGCTCCGAGTGATGCCGCAACCGCCCATGACCCGGAGCCCTATCTCCGCGTCCGCGAGATCGAGGAAACGGGGGGTGTTCACCTGCAGATCGCGCTCCGGACCTTCCAGCGTGGGCCGGAAGAGCCCTCGCTCACACTCGTGGGCGTTGCGCACATCGGGGAGCCAGCCTATTACGCGGATCTCGAGGAACGCCTGGATGCGCACGACCTCGTCCTGTTCGAGGGCGTGGGGCCGATCTGGGCGGAGACCGACGAGGGCATGTCCGATCGCGACAGGGTCAGCGCCACGAAATCGCGGATCCGCCTTATCGGCATCAGCGCGATGCAGCGCAGAGCCGCGGGCGACCCCGTGCGCACCATCGAGGACACCTGGGCACACGCGAGCGGCTACGAGGCACGACTCGTCAAGGCCTCCGCGGCGGACGCGTGGGGCAACCCGCTCCGATTCGAGGCGACCGACTCGGGGTTCGTCATCGAGAGCCTCGGCGCCGACGGCGCCCCGGGCGGGCGCGGCGCGGACGCGGACCTCTCGCTCGCGGACCTGCCCCCGATCACCGGGGAGGAGATCGAGGCGGGCGACGGCATCCAGACCCAGATGGCGGGCGCCGCGGGCCTGGTCTTCCAGCTCACCGCGATGGACTACGACAAGCCGCACTGGGTCAACAGCGACACCACCGCGGAGGCGTTGTCCTACGCGCTCGCGGGGATGGACCCCGATGACGCCCGCCCCGGCGGGGGGATGCCCCAGGCCGGGGGCGGCGACCCGCTCTTCGACCTGATGAGCGGGCGCGGGATGATCGGCAAGATCGCGGGCGGCCTGCTCAAGATCATCGGCGCGAGCCCCCAGAGCCGGGCGATGCTCCGGCTCATGCTCATCGAGACGCTCGCGAACGCGGACGAGATGATGGACCTCGCGGGCGGCATGGAGGGCGACGCGGGCGCCGGGCTGAGCCGGATGATGGAGGTGCTCATCGACCAGCGCAACGCGGTGGTGCTCGAGGACATCGAAGCCGCGATCGACGGCGCGCGCCGAGGCGACGGGCCCGAGACGATCGCGATCTTCTACGGCGCGGGGCACCTGGGCGAGATGGAACGCTCGCTCGTGGAGATGGGGTATCGCCCGACCGAGACGCAGTGGGTCGACGCGATCGGCGTGGACCCCGCGGACACCGGCATGACACGCGAGCAGATCGGCGGGATGCGCCGCATGATGAGCCGGATGATCGAGAGCCAGACCGATGCGCTGCGGTCGATGCAGCAGCGGGACTGAGCGGGTCGTGGGCGAGCGGGATCAGGCGCTGGCGCGCTGCCCGTAGAGGCCCCGCCCCCCCGAGTCGTACGCGTTGGGCAGCGTTTCGTTGGTCGTCCAGCCCAGGTAGTTCGCGAACCGCTTGCGGAGGTCGTCGGCGATGCCCTGGGCGCCCAGGTCCGAACCGCTGTAGTCGATGACCTCGCGAAAGTGGATCCGCGCCCGGCTGAAGTGCCAGAGACTCGCCCACGCGGGGTCGTACTGCGGCGTGTCCTCGATCGTGCAGGTCAGCACGCGGGCGCCGCTCTTTCGGATGATCAGCCCGACCCCGGGCTGAAAGGGCAGGAGCTGCCGCGCGGGTCGCTCGAGGGCACCCTCGGGGAAGACCCCGAGCACCCCCCCGCTTTCGAGGTGCCGGAGCGCGGTGCGGACGCCGCCCGCGTCCCGGCGCTCGCGGTCGACGAAGATGACCTCCCAGAAGCGCCAGAACCACTCGAGCACGGGGGCGCGCATGTCCTGCGCCATGAGCCAGCGGATGAAGAAGGGGGAGGCGGCCTGCACGAGCACCGGATCGAGCCCCGCGGTGTGGTTGCACACCACGATCAGGGGTTCACCCCGCTGGACATCGGCGACGACCCCATCGAGCCGCTTCCGCCCGCGGACCCGAAGTGCATGAATGGCAGAAACATAGAAACGACCGAGCAGGATGGCGACGCCCGATTCGAAGTCGCCTCTGGGGTTGTCGAAGATGGCGCGACCGACCCAGCCCAGCAACGCCAGGACAACGAGCACGGCAAGAACAGTCAGCGCAACAGCCACGGTTTTCGATGTTAGCGAGCAGTCATGAACATTTCGTCCCGGGTGTCCTGAGAACACGGCAGATTGCTGATTCTCTCACGCGTTCCCAAAGAACCACGCGGATTGGCATCCCTGACATACACTGACCCTGTGACCGATCTCTGGGCCGCCAAACGCGAGGATGCCCGACAGGGTGTCCAACCCCTCGCGGTGCGTATGCGCCCGAGAACCATCGCCGAGGTCGTCGGGCAGCGGCACCTGCTGGGCGAGGGCAAACTGCTGCGGCGGATGATCGACGCGGACGCGATCATGAGCCTGATCCTGCACGGCCCGCCCGGCACGGGCAAGACCACGCTCGCGGAGGTCATCGCGGGGGCGACCAACCGGCGGTTTGTGCGCGAGAACGCCGCGAGCGTGGGGGTGAAGCGGATCCGCGAGATCATCGACGAGGCGGACCGCGTGCTGGGGGACACGGATCGGCGCACGATCCTGTTCCTCGACGAGATCCACCGGTTCACCAAGTCGCAGCAGGATGTGCTGCTGGGCGATGTCGAGCGTGGACTCATCACGCTGATCGGGGCGACGACGGAGAACCCGCTGTTCAGCGTGAACAGTGCGCTCATCAGCCGCTCGACGCTGTTCCGCCTCGAGTCGCTCACCGAGGACGAGATCGTCGAGGTGCTGAAGCGCGCGATCGCGGACCGCGAGCGCGGGTTCGGGACGATGGCAATCGATGCGCACGAGGATGCGCTGCGGGTGTGGGCAGTCAAGAGCGAGGGGGACGCGCGCCGGGCGCTCACGGCCCTCGAGGTCGCGATCAAGAGCAGCGGGAACGAGCGCGTTGTCATCGATAAGCAACTCGCCGAGGACTCGATCCAGCAGAAGGTCGCGGTCTACGGGGACGACGGGCACTACGACGCGGCGAGCGCGATGATCAAGTCGGTGCGCGGGAGCGATCCGGACGCCGCGGTGTACTGGATCGCGCGCATGCTCGACGCGGGGGAGGACCCCCGGTTCATCGCCCGGAGGCTCGCGATCCTGGCATCGGAGGATGTGGGGAACGCCGACCCGCGGGCGGTGGTGATCGCGCAGTCGTGCTGGGACCTGGTCGAGCGGATCGGGATGCCCGAGGCGCGGATCACGCTGGGGCAGTGCGCGACCTACCTCGCCTGTGCGCCCAAGAGCAACGCGGCGTACCGCGCGATCGATGCGGCGCTCGAGGATGTGCGCACGGGTCGCGTCATCCCGGTGCCGCTCTACCTGCGCGACCCCAACTCCTCGCCGGTCGCGGACGACACCGGGCGGGGCACGCGCGTGAAGGACAACATCCGCGATCGCGGGGGCGAGTCGTACGAGTACAGCCACGCCCATGGGGACGGGATCACCGGGCAGGACTACCTGGGCGTGGAGCGGACCTACTACGAACCGACCGACGAGGGCGCGGAGCGTGTCCTGAAGGAACGCCTGGAGCGCGTCCGCGAGCGCCGGCGGAAGCGGCGGGAATCGTGATGCGCACACCCGACGACCACCCGGGCGTGGACGATCTGGTCGGGCGCAAGGCGGGCCTGCGCGACACCGTGCGCGCCCGTGGGACCGAGTTCGCGCGTGTGCGCGCGAGGGTATCCGGCGCGATCGTCGGGCACCTGGTCGCGTCGGACGCGTGGCGGGGGGCGCGCACCGCGATGACCTACCTCGCGATGCGCACGGAGGTGGACCTCGACGGGCTGTGGGACGCCGACCCTCGCCCGGTGCTGGGTGTCCCGCGCGTCGAGCCCGCGACGGTCTCGAT
>DLBY01000154.1:0-2134 GCA_002480345.1 Phycisphaerales bacterium UBA7812
TCGGCGCGGGGAAGAGCACCGTCGCGCGCGCGTTCGCGGCGCTGGGCTGCGTCGTCAGCGATTCGGACACCGAGGCGAAGGCCCTGCTCGACACCCCGGAAGTCGGGGGGTTGCTGCGCGAGCGGTGGGGAAGCGGCGTCTTTGATGCGGCGGGCCGGGTCGATCGGCGTTCGGTTGGTCGGATTGTGTTTGCGGATGATGCGGAACGGGCATGGCTGGAATCGGTCATCCATCCGCGTTTGCACGCGATGCGGGGCGATCTGATGAATGAGGCGCGCCGCGTGCGCGCGGCGGGCTTCGTGATCGATGCGCCGTTGCTGTTCGAAGCGGGCCTGGACTCGGACTGCGACGCTGTGGTGTTCGTGGAGTGCCCCCGCGAGGAGCGATTGCGGCGGGTGATGGAGCACCGGGGCTGGGATGCCGATGAACTGGATCGTCGAGAAAAAGCGCAGTGGCCCCTTGATGAGAAGCGTCGCCGGTCGGATTATTCTGTGACCAACGCGGGCGACCGTGCCTCGATGGAGGCGCGGGTCCGCGAGGTCTTGGACCAGATCCGGCGCGAGACGCGCTCCCGCTCATCAGAAAGTGATTGATCGATCGGCGTCACCGGCATCCGGTGTCGTGCCGAGCGGGCCCGGCGCAGCGGTCTCTGGTGTGGATTCCCCTTTCGCAGCATCGGGTGATGTGCCGCGTCGAGAAGGCGCGGGCCCGATCGGTCGGGGCTCGGCCTCTGGGTGACGCTCGGTCACCCGGGCAGGAAGACAGAAACATGGCGAAGGCAAAGACGGACGCGGTCGCGGAGAAGGACGCCGGCACGGAGAGCGCCGAGGCGAAGCCCAGGCGGACGCGCCGGAAGACGGCGCCCAAGAAGATCGCGGAAGAGGCCGCGGCGCAGTCGGGTTCGAAGCCGGACAGCGGCGAGAAGAAGAGCCCCGCGAAGAGCTCGGCGAAAACCGAGCCCAAGGCGGACGCGAAGCCCGAGCCCAAGGGCGACGGGGGCGGCGGCTCGGACAGCAAGCCCGACAGCAAGCCCGAGCCCAAGGCGGACGCGGGCAAAGGCGCCGGCGCGGGCAACGGGCCGAGCGGCGGCGGGTCCAACGGCGGTTCGGGTGGGGGTTCGAGCGGTGGATCAAACGGTGGCCCGGGCGGCGGCTCGGGCGAGTCGTCCTCGGGTCGGCGCCGCAAGCGCAAGAAGCGCAAGGGCTCGTCCGGCGGTGGTGGCGGCGGCGGCGGTGGTGGTGGATATCACCCCCGCTACAACAACTCCGTGCTGCCCAGCGACGAGGAGCTCGAGCGCGAGGCGGCGGAGCTCGAGAAGATCGCCGCGGAAAAGGGCCCGCTCGACGAGGGCGACCAGCTCACGATCGGCGAGCTGCAGCGCATGGAGCTCGACGAGCTGTTCAAGGTCGCGGAGACCGAGGGGCTCGAGGACTTCAAGGACACGCCCAAGCAGGACCTGATCTTCAAGGTGCTCAAGGCCCGCGCCACGCGCATGGGCATCATGTACGGCGAGGGCACGCTGGAGACGATGTCCGACGGGTTCGGGTTCCTGCGATCGCCCGAGCAGTCGTACCTGCCGGGTCCGGACGATATTTATGTCTCGCCCAGCCAGATCCGCCGGTTCGGGCTGCGTCGCGGGATGACGGTCCGCGGCGCGATCCGCCCGCCCAAGGAGAGCGAGCGGTATTTCGCGCTGCTGCGCGTCGAGACCGTGAACGGGCGCGATCCGGGCGCGATCCACGACCTCGTGAACTTCGAGGACCTGACCCCGCTGCACCCCGAGGAGCGGTTCGTCCTCGAGACCGAGCCCAATGTCATCGAGACGCGGATCGTCGACCTGGTCGCGCCGATCGGTAAAGGCCAGCGGGCGCTGGTCGTCGCGCCGCCCCGCACGGGCAAGACGGTGCTGCTCCAGAAGATGACGCAGGCGATCAAGAAGAACTATCCGGACACCAATGTCATCGTGCTGCTCGTCGACGAGCGCCCGGAGGAAGTCACCGACTTCAAGCGCAACACCGACCCGTCGGTCGAGGTCGTCGCGAGCACCTTCGACGAGCAGGCGAGCCGGCATGTCGCGGTCGCGGAGGTCGTCATCGAGAAGGCCAAGCGGATGGTTGAGCACAAGAAGGATGTG
>DLBY01000154.1:2396-2678 GCA_002480345.1 Phycisphaerales bacterium UBA7812
CAGGTCGCCGAGGTCGTCATCGAAAAGGCCAAGCGGATGGTCGAGTTCGGCGAGGATGTCGTCATCCTGCTCGACTCGATCACGCGCCTCGCCCGCGCGTACAACAACGAGATCCCGCACTCCGGCAAGATCATGTCGGGCGGCTTGGACTCCAATGCGCTGCAGCGCCCCAAGAAGTTCTTCGGCGCCGCCCGCGCCATCGAACGGGGCGGGTCGCTCACCATCATCGGCACCGCCCTCGTGGACACCGGTTCGAAGATGGACGAGGTGATCTTCGAGGAG
>DLBY01000154.1:3007-3201 GCA_002480345.1 Phycisphaerales bacterium UBA7812
TTCAAGGGCACCGGCAACAGCGAGCTGCACCTCGACCGGCGCCTGGTCGAGAAGCGGACCTACCCCGCGATCGACATCGCCGCGTCGGGCACGCGCCGCGAGGAGCTGCTCATGGATCCCAAGGAGCTCGAGCTGGTCTACCGCCTCCGCAAGGTCCTGGCGGACATGAATGTCGTCGAGGCGATGGAGCTGCT
>DLBY01000035.1:0-689 GCA_002480345.1 Phycisphaerales bacterium UBA7812
GGGCGATCACATCGTCGAGCAGGCCGTCCACGCCATCGACTGGATCAACTGGGCGTTCGACGGCACCATGCCCACCCGCTGCGTCGCAGTGGGCGGGCGCTCCACGCGCCCCGACCTCCCCGAGACCGGCAACATCTGGGATAACTTCGGCGTCACCTTCGAGTTCGAGAACGGTGCCCGCGCGTACCACCAGTGCCGGCACTGGCCCAACACCCCCGCCGACAATACCGCCTACATCGTGGGAACCGAGGGCGACTGCCGCGTCATGCCGTGGCGCGGGCGGCATGTCATCAACCGTCACGACGGAGGCATCTGGAAAGGCATCGCCCCCAAGAACGACATGTACCAGCGCGAGCACGATCTGCTCTTCGCCGCGATCCGCTCCGGTGAGCCCGTCAACGACGGGGAGTCGATGGCTCACTCAACACTCCTGGGCATCATGGCACGCCAGGCGGCCTACACCGGACAAGCGATCACTTGGAACCAGATCCTCGAAAGCACCGAGGATCTCAACCCTGAGCCCTGGGCCTGGAGCGAACGCGCCACGCCGCCCATCCCCGTCCCGGGCGTCACGAGGTTCGTGTGATGAGCAACGACAAGAACTCCATCAATCGCCGGACATTCCTCGCCGCGACCGGCCTCGCCGCCGCCGCGACGGTTTCCGGAGCATCGAGCCCGCCCGCCAGTCA
>DLBY01000035.1:992-15550 GCA_002480345.1 Phycisphaerales bacterium UBA7812
AGCCGCCCGCCAGTCAGTCCACGCTCCTGCGCCGTCAGCCGAGGGGAGGGCCCGCGGGTGCCTTCGGGAGCCCAAACCGCGAACCCGTCGTGCGCAAGGCACTGAAGTTCGGCATGATCCAGGAGGGTGAGTCGATCGGCGACAAGCTCAAGATCGCCCGTGACGCGGGGTTCGAGGGTGTCGAATTCGACGCCCCGAGCGACCTCAGCACCGATGAGATCCTCGAGGCGAAGGAAAAAGCCGGCATCGAGATCCCGGGCGTCGTCTGCTCGACCCACTGGTCAAAGCCCCTGAGCCACCCCGACGAGCGTGTCCGCCTCGAGGGCCGGCACGGCCTGGAAAAGGCGATCCTGACCTGCCGCGACCTCGGGGGCAGCCAGGTCCTCCTCGTCCCTGCCGTCGTGAACAACGAGGTCTCTTACGCCGAGGCCTACGAGCGTTCCCGAATCGAACTCCAGCGGGTCGTCAATACGGTCGCCGCGGAATCAGCGATCTCGATCGCGCTCGAGAATGTCTGGAACAACTTCCTGCTCAGCCCGATCGAGGCATCCCGCTATATCGACGATGTCCTCAGTCCGAAAGTCAACCACATCTTCCAGACCGCCAACGGGACCTTCGCCCAAAGGCTCGGCTGGTACTTCGATGTCGGCAACATCTGGGCCTACGGCTGGCCCGCCCACTGGCTCGAAGTCCTGGGCCCGCAGGCGGTCCTCCGCCTCGACATCAAGGGCTACAGCCGGGCGAAGGCCGACAAGGAAGGCAAGTGGGCCGGATTCGGCGTCGAGATCGGCGAGGGTGATGTCCCGTGGGAGTCCGTCCGAGACTGGATCCGGAGCACCAATTGGTCAGGGTGGGCCGCCGCGGAGGTCCGCGGCGGCGATCGCACCCGCCTCACCGACATCGCAGCACGCATGGACCGTGTACTGGGCCTCGACAACTGACCGCGGGGGCTTCGCTCCCCGCTGAAAGGGAAACGCACGATGAACGAGCAGATCTCCCGACGCGATGTCGTCAAAGCGGGCGCCGCGCTCGGCGCGGGCGCGTTGATCGCCCCCGCCTTCGCGGCCCGCACCACCAGACGCGCCGATGACATCATCCGCGTCGGCGTCATCGGCTGCGGCGGCCGTGGCACGGGCGCCGCGGTGAACGCCCTCGAGGCCGACGAGGGCACACGCATCGTTGCCCTCGCGGATCTCTTCCCGGATCGCCTCTCGGGGAGCCTCGCCCGCCTCGAGCAGCAAGCCGACGAGAGATTCCAAGGCCGCGTCGATGTCCCCGAAGACCGGCGCTTGACCGGTTTCGACGCCTACCAAAGACTGCTTTCGATTGACGGCGTCGACATGGTGATCCTCGCCACCCCCCCGGGGTTCCGCCCGCTCCACTTCCAGGCCGCGATCAACGCGGGCAAGCATGTCTTCATGGAGAAACCCGTCGCCGTCGATCCTGCTGGCGTCCGCATGGTGATCGACTCGGCACGCATCGCCGACGAGAAGAACCTCTCCGTCGTCAGCGGCACGCAGCGGCGCCACCAGGACAACTACCTCGAACTCATGCAACGCATCGAGGACGGCGCGATCGGAGAGGTCGTCTCCGCCCGCTGTTACTGGAACCAGGGCGGGCTCTGGGTCCACGAACGCAAGCCCGAGTACACCGATATGGAATGGCAGTGCCGCAACTGGCTCTACTTCGCCTGGCTCTCGGGCGACCACATCTGCGAGCAGCACATCCACAACATCGATGTCATCAACTGGGCCAAGGGGGGGCCGCCCCAAAAGGCGACCGGCATGGGCGGTCGACAGGTCCGCACCGATGACAAGTACGGGAACATCTTCGATCATTTCGCGATCGATTATGAGTACCCCGACGGGTCGACCCTCCTGAGCATGTGCCGGCAGATCGACGGCTGCGCCGGCAAAGTCCAGGAGGACATCATCGGGACCAAGGGCACCGCCATGGCGCGACCGGGCCTCTCTGCAATCAAGGGCGAGAACGCATGGCGCATCCGGGGACAGCAGAACCCCTATGTCACCGAGCACATCGATCTCATCGCCTCCATCCGCGGTCGTGCTCCACGCCTCAACGAGGGCAAGCGCGTCGCGGAAAGCACGCTCACCGCCATCATGGGTCGGATGAGCGCCTACACCGGCAAGGCGCTGACCTGGGAGGACGCGATGAACTCCAAACTCAATCTCAGCCCGAGTGAATACGCGTTCACAAGCCTCGAGACCGATCCCGTCCCCGTCCCCGGCCGCACACCACTGATCTGATCCTCTCGACCACGGGCACTCGCCCTTCGCGGAGCACACACCATGGATCGACGCGACTTCTTCGCCGCTTCCGCTGCTGTCGGCGCCGGCGCGTTCGCCAGCAAAGCGCTCGCCGGCCAGCTGAAAGCATCCGCCGCGGGCCCGTTCTCGGTGAAATTCGCCCCCCACTTCGGGATGTTCCGCCACCTCGCCGGTGACGACCCGATCGCCCAACTCGAATACGCGGCAGACCAGGGGTTCACCGCGTGGGAGGACAACGGGATGGGCGGGCGCTCCCCGGAAGAACAGTCACGCCTCGCCGGTGCGATGGAACGCCTCGGAATGACCATGGGCGTCTTCGTTCTGAACCGGGGAACCGCGTGGAAGCCCACCTTCAGCCGCAACAACAGCGACGACCGGGACGCGTTTCTCGGCGAATGCCGCGAAGCGGTCGAGATCGCCAAGCGCGTGAACGCAAAATGGACCACCGTTGTGCTGGGGACGAGGCATCCACGCATCGACCTGTCCTACCAGACCGCGTACGCCGTGGAACAACTCAAGCGGGGCGCCGAGATTCTCGAACCGCACGGCCTCGTGATGGTCCTCGAGCCCCTGAACCCTCGTGACCATCCCAACATGCTCCTCGCAGAGATGGGGCACGCATACGAGATCTGCCGAGCCGTGGACAGTCCCTCCTGCAAGATTCTCTGCGACCTCTATCACCAGCAGATCACCGAGGGCAACCTCATCCCCAACATCGACCGCGCCTGGGATGAGATCGGCTATTTCCAGATCGGTGACAACCCGGGGCGCAAGGAGCCAACGACCGGAGAGATCAACTACCTCAATGTCTTCCGGCACATCAAGGAGAAAGGCTTCACGGGCATCCTGGGCATGGAGCACGGACTCAGCCGCTCGGGTGCAGAAGGCGAGCAGGCCCTGATCGACGCGTACCGCGCCGTCGATCCCGTCTGAAGACGCACCGCATGCCGAGCAACACCAGCGATCTCGCGATCGACTTCTTTCCGCGCGTCGGGTTCGCAACCGATGAGGCACGCGTCCGAGCCTGGCACGAATACCGTGTCGCGGCCGATGCGCTCGCCGAACTGAGTCGCGGCTGGGGCGCTCCACCGCACGCCCTGATCTGGAGCGAGCAGGACTCGGGTTGGCTCGCCAACGGCGCCGGGCCGAGCGGCACCGTTATCGGCTGGCTCGATCTCGGCGCCGCGTCGGTCTGGATCGAGCGCCGTGAGCCGCAGGAAGGTTGCTGGATCGAACTCGAAGGCCGACCACCCGCGGAAATCCAAGAATGGATACGCGGCGCCGCGACCCGTCTCAGCGGGCACCACACCGACGGCGCACCAACCCCACCGACCAAGGCAGCGCTTCGCGCTTTCACACTCGACGACCCCGATGCGCGCGCGGATCTGGAAGCCCTTTACGAGGGCGCGGGCCTCCTGCTTTCCGCGCTCGCCAACACCTTCAGCGCCGGAAACACCGAACCGCCGCCTCCCCAGCTCTTCGCCAGCACCCTCAACGCACAGATCACCCTCACGGTCCGAGAAGACCGGGCTCCAATGACGATCGGACTCACCGCACCCGATGACGCCGAGCCGCTCGGCTCCTGGTTCGCCCGAGTTCCTGAGGGCATCCAACCAGGAGAGCTACCGACGGGTCGCTGGCATGAATCCGCTGACGGCGCACCGTGCGCGCGTCTCTCGATCGCCGACCTCACCCATCTCGAAGACGGCGAATCCCAGTGCGAGCGGATCGTGAGCTTTCTCAACGCAATCCTGAACTCGTACGCACAGGCCTGATTCGACCGTTCTCCTCAGCGATGCCGCTCGGCGACCACCCGATCGCCGTCGATGAGTGCCGCCGCGAGCCGAGGGTCCATTCCCGGCGGAACCGAAAATCGCACGGATTCGACCGGTTTCGTGCGAGGGAGAACGCTCGGCCTGCGGAACCACCCCGAAGGACTGGGCGTCGCCTCGCGTCCATCGTTGCTCGACGCCGTCCCCGAAACCGGATTGACGAAAGTCCGAACGCCACCGGTCAGCCCCCGCTCCCGCAGCCAGACCGCGCGTGCACGGTCGAGCCGCTCGAATCCCGAGCGCCCGAAACGCTCCCATGGCTCAAACGCGATCACCTCCGTACCGATCGTCGCGAACGCCAGCCGGAGCCCGTCCTGCCTCACCCCGAAATCACCGGGTCCGCGACCAGCTCGGCTGGAACACGCAGCAGGCAGCCGACGGATCGGATCGACCGACCACAGGCGTCCGTTCCCGATCCCCGGCGCCGCCCTCGTGTGATGCCAGTCGATCCGCGCCGGAGGGGGGGTTGCCAGCAACCGGTCCTCGGACCGATCAATGCGCACGAACCGAGACGAGCGGTACCACTCCAAGGGGCTCTGTGCGAGCGCAGAAAACGAACAAACCGACACCACCATCACGCCCAGCGCTCGCCGCATCGTCTCTCGCCTCCCGTCAGCCTGATCTGAAGCCGGCTGATCGGAGCGTACAGGAGACACCCGCGTGCTGAAGAGGAAACTAGAAATCGGACCCGCCCCGCCCCCAAGCCGCCCTCAGAATACGCAGAAAGGGTCCGATCACGGCCCGTCCGGTCCGAGAACCGACGGCGCCTCGATCCGCTCGGCATCGCCGCCGATCCACTCATACGCGTCCACCAGCGACAGGATCTGCCGCGACGCCCGGTGTTGCTCGCGGACCAGGCCGCGCGCCGATTCGGTCATCCGCCGACGAAGCCCACTGTCGTGAACGAGCATCTCGATCGATTCGTGCCACTGCTGCTCGGTCTGATCCACCACGAGCCGCGCCGTGCTGCCATCCACAAGAAGGTCGGACCGGGGATCCGCGGCGGCGAGGACCGCGGCCCCCGCTGCCATCGCATCCAGCAGAATCGTGCGGGTCTCGCCCCGCGCGTCAGGCTGCAGCACGAGGTCCGCGCGGAGCATCAGTTCTCGGGTCGTCGCCGCCTCGTCGAGCAGCGAGAGTTGCCCGAGAACCCCAGCCTGCCGAGCGACCGACCACAGCCGAAGCCGTCGCGTCGTTTCAGCGTCCGCAAACAGGTGCAGGCGATCGCTTGCCCGAAGTGAACGGACCGCGGCTCGGAACGCAGCCTGCCACGATCGACCGTCCCGGCCGGGGCCGAGCAAGACCATGCACAGGGTCCCGTCATCGTCCTCCTGCTGACGATCCGAGGGATACACCCCCCAAGGAATCGTCCGCGCGACCGCCTCCGGGAACGCGGCGTTCAGCTTGTCGCGCAGGCCATCTGTCGGCACGACGAGCAGTGCGCGCGCGCCGCGTTCCGAGCCGACAGCTCCCCCGTAGACACGGTTGATGACGAGCCGGATGGTCCCCTCCAACCCGGGTCTCCACACCTCGATCGCGGGGAGAGCCCCCGCCAACCGAGCGGTTTCCGCACCGAGCCGGCTCACACCGCCGCCGAAGAAATGAACGATGTCCGGATCACCCCCGAGCACCGCCGACGCCGCGTCCCGCAGCACACCAGCCCGTCGCGCAGGACTCAGACCCAACCGCCGCTCGATGTAGGGCACAACAGGCGTCAGCACCTGTTCATTGAGCGTCTGCGCGATCCGCTCGGGTACCCCCCAGGCAACGCGGAACCCCTCATCCGCGAGCCCGACCGCGAGCCGGGCGATCATCTCGCGCTCATGTCGCGTGAACAGCGGATCGGAAAGAAACAGTACCCGCACGAGGCCCTCCGTCGTCGCTCTACGGTATCAGGTTGCCACCACGCGGACAGCGTGCTCGGGGCCGACCAATGCCATCGTGTGCGGCGTGCGATCCGACTCGGGTCCCCCCGGCGTCCAGGGGACCGCATCCGTGCCCCCGATCCGGATCGTCTGCCCGCTCGCGTTCTCCATGTACGAATCGAGCGTGGCAAGCCGATGCCGCCCAGCCCCGAGTTCAGGAACGGTCTCCAGCAGTCCCTTGGTGTACGGATGGGCGGGCGTGCGAAGCACGGCGCGAGCCGCTCCAGATTCGAGCAGGCGTGACCGGTACATGACCGCGATCCGATCCGCGTATTCGCTCACCAGCGCCAGATCGTGGGTGATCAGCAGGACGCTCAGCCCCTCGCGCTCCACCAACCCCCGGATCAGGTCCAGGATCGTCTTCTGGATCGTCACATCGAGAGCCGTGGTCGGCTCATCGGCGATCAACACCCGGGGCTGGCACGCCAGCGCGATCGCGATCATCACCCGCTGGCGCATCCCGCCTGAAAACTCGTGCGGGAACTGGCGGAGCCGTTGAGAAGGATCGGGAATCCCGACCCGGTCCATCGCTTCCACCGCAATGGCTCGAGCCGCTTTCACCGAGACTCGCCTGTGCAGGCGAACCGCCTCGACGATCTGAGAACCGATCGATAGAACCGGGTTCAGGCTGGTCATGGGCTCCTGGAAGATCATCGCGATCTCTCCGCCTCGCACGGCTCGCATCCGCTTCGCCGATGCGCCGACAAGCTCGTGATCCGCCCCATTCGCGTCGGTGTATCGGATCGACCCCGCGTCGATCCGCGCCGGAGGCATCGGGAGCAGGCCCAGCACACTCAACGCGGAGACCGACTTGCCCGATCCGGATTCGCCAACCAACGCCGTCAGCTCGCCCGGCGCGAGATCAAGCGAAAGGTCTTCGACTGCACCGACACGAGCACCCGCCTGACCGGAGAAGCTGACACACAGTTGACGAATCGAGAGCACGGGCTGACTCACGAGGCCTCCCGGTTCTTCGCCCGCTTCGGATCGAGCGCTTCTCGCAGCCCCTCTCCCACGAAATTCAGCGCGAGGAGTGTCACCGCGAGCAGCACCGACGGGACCGCGAGGAGCCACCAGTTGCTCTTGTAGGGATTGACTTCGCTGAGACCCTCCGCCGCGAGGTTCCCCCAACTGGGGAGGGGGGGCTTCACGCCGATCCCGAGGAAGCTGAGGAAGCTCTCCTGCAGGATCGCCTGAGGCACCGTCAGCGTGACATACACGACAATCGGTCCGACCAAGTTCGGCAGGAGATGCCGCAGAAAGAGCCTGCGCGGCCCCGCCCCCGCCGCGCGGGCCGCCTCGAAAAACGGCTGGTTCTTGAGGCTGAGCACCTGTCCACGGACCACCCGCGCCAGTGTCAGCCAGCTCACGCCACCGATCGCGATCAGCAGCGTCGCGACATCGAGACCCGCACGAGCCGCGGGCGAGATCTGACGCGGCGGGATCTCCGACAACGCCTCGGTCCGGAGTCGCTCCCGCACTTCGGGACGGGCGCTGAGCCAGGCCTCCGCCGAGGCGATCCCCTCGATCGGACGCCCGCTGAGCTCGCCGACCCGTTCGACCATCCACCCCGCTCGTTCTTTGGATCGGGTGATGTGCTCATCGATCACGGCATCGCTCGCGACGGCCAGCAGAACGACGAGCAGGATGTAGGGCAAGCCGTAGAGGACATCAACGATCCGCATCATCACCGCCTCGGTAACCCCGCCCGCGTACCCCGCGATCGCGCCGTAGAAGGTCCCGATCGTGACCGCGACGATCGCGGCGGCTAATCCGATCCCGAGCGAAATCCCGCCGCCGGTCAGTGCGCGTACTAGAACGCTCCGCCCCAGCAGATCCGAACCGAGCAGAAAAGACGGCTCTTCAGGACTGTGCCCCGGTGCCCAGACCGGTGGCACGCGCGCCTGCGCTGGATCGCCCGCGTTGTAGCGCGGGATCGAAGCGCCGCCCTCATCGACCGCGCCGAGCGTCCAAGGAAGACTGCCCAGGCACGCGACCGCCATCAAAATGAGCACCACGAGCCCGATCCTGGAGGGCAAGCCGTGCAGCGGAAGTCGTCGGATTGGTCGAGCCGGGGGATCCATGCGCACAAACACGGTAGCGGATCCGGATCGCCCGCCTCAGGCGAGCCGATCGGCGAATCGTTCGAGCAGCAGCCACTCCGGGAGCGGTTCCTTTCCCGTCATGGCGCGCACAGTGGCGGTCGCGGTCCGGTATGCCATCGACATGCCGTGCCCGGTGAAGCCGCCGCAGAACCAGACCGCGGGATCGCCCCCCACTTCCCCCGCCGCGGGGAGATGGTCCGGGCTGAACCCCATGATCCCAGCCCAGCGCGCGATGACACGGAAATCGTCGCAGATCCAGGCTCCGCAGAGTTCTTCGAGCTTCTCTTGGATCGCGAGCGAGAGATTGTCCGCGCTGGTGCGCTCCCCCTCCTCGTCGTGCGTCCGCGCCCCCCCAAAAAGGATGTAGCCGGGCTCCAGTTGGCGGACATACTCCGATCCGTGATTGGCGTAGTACGCGAAATCGAGCCGTGTGCCCGGTGCGTGGGCCGCGAGCATCTGCCCTCGGTTCGGCTGGACGACGCGCCCGAGTTCGGGTACGAGCCGCCCCGCGTGGGCGTTCGCTGCGATGAGCACGCGCGAGGCGCGGATCGTTCCGAGGGTCGTGTGCACCGCTCGCTCGCCGTCAGGTGCTGACTCGATCGCGAAGGCTTCGCAACCCGTGACCAATTCGGCGGCATCGAGGTGCGCACAGAGCAGGCCGATCAGCTCGATCGGGTTGCAAACCGCGTCGTCAGGGTTCACCAGCCCGATCCGGGGGGCGGCACGGGTCCAGATACTGTCATCGGTGTGCGCGTCTCCGGCGCGGAGCAGGTCCGCGGCGAACCCGTCCTCGCGCATCAGATCGTGCGACCGGCTGAGGTCATCCGCTTCGTCGTCCGAGAGGGCCAGCAGGCACGAGGGGCGTCGATCGAAAGACGGGAGTTCCTCGATCCCCAAGTCGAGGAGTCCGCGGAGATTCTCCTCGGTCCATTTCCAGAGCGATCGCGTCGTCTCGCGCCCGAGATCCCGGGCCGCGGCGGCGTAGTTGTCCGCGGCGCCGCGCATCAGGTACCCCGCGTTCCGCCCGCTCGCGGATGACCCCGGGGCGCGCGCATCGATCACGACGCACGAGAGCCCCTGCCGCTGGGCCTCGATCGCCGCGGAGAGCCCCGTGATGCCCGCGCCGATGACGACGAGGTCCGTGCGCACGGAGGAGAGCGGGCCCGATGTCTGCCAGAGACTAACGGTCATGCGCGGAGTCTAGCGTCTGGCGCAGGCGGATCAGCGAGGGCCCTTGATCCGGCTCACGAGCGTCTGCGCCTTGACCTCCAGCCCCTTCACGGAGGCGTTGAGTGCCTCCTTGTTCGGGGCGTAGAGGCGCGCGGTGGGAAGATCGACCCATTCCTTCTTGACCAGGTCCGCGAAAGACTTGGTGAACGAGTGCATGCCCTCCCCCTCGGAGGTGTTGATGATCGCGGGGAGATCCCCGTCCTCGCCCTCGCGGATCTTGTCACGCACGACGGCGTTGTTGAGCAAGACCTCCGTCGCGGGCACGATCTTGGCCTCGAAATCCTCAACCGCGGGGACGAGCCTTTGCGCACAAATGGCGACGAGGCATCCCGACAACGCGCTCCGGACGAATCCGCGCTCCTTTTCCGGGAAGAACTCGAGCATGCGCCCGAACGCGCCCATCGTGTCGGAGGTGTGGAGGGTGCCGAAGACGAGGTGCCCGGTCTCGGCGGCCTGGATCGCCGCGAGGATGGTGTCGTGGTCACGCATTTCGCCGATCAGGATGACATCGGGGTCCTGACGGACGACGGAACGGAGCGCCGTCGGGAAATCCGGGACATCGAT
This sequence comes from Phycisphaerales bacterium UBA7812, assembly GCA_002480345.1. Taxonomy (GTDB): domain Bacteria; phylum Planctomycetota; class Phycisphaerae; order Phycisphaerales; family UBA1924; genus UBA1926. Next base: position 10,937 of record DLBY01000035.1, read on the forward strand.
CCCGATCTCGCGCTGGGAGATGATGGACTTGTCTTGCGTGAAACGATACTCGACAGGGTCTTCGATCGTGATGATGTTGACCCCGCGCATGTGGTTGATGTGATCGACCATCGCGGCGAGGGTGGATGACTTCCCCGAGCCCGTGACGCCCACGATGAGCACGAGCCCCTGGGTGTTGTGCTCGACGATGCGGCTGTAGACGGGCGGCAGGTGCAGGCTGTTGTAATCCGGGATCTTCGCGTTCACCCGGCGGATCGCGGCGCCGGAGTGCTGCCCTGCCTTGAAGAAGTTGCAGCGGAACCGCTCGCCCTTGTGAGGTCCTGACTCGAGGAACCACGCAAAGTCGATGTGCCCGTCGCGCTCGAACTGCTCGTTCTGTGCCTCGGTCATCAGCGGGCGCACGAACGCGTCCGTCTGCTCGTTGGTCAGAGGCGGTGCCGAAACCGGGTGGAGGTGGCCACCGATCCGGTAGGTCGGGGGGATGAGCGGCTTGATGTGCAGGTCGGACGCCTGCATGACGGGCATCGCGGCGAGGAGTTTCTTGAGCGTGATGCGCTCGCCGTTCTCGGCGCGGATTGAGTCGCCGGGCTCGTGTGAAGGGGCCCCTCCCGTCGTGGGAGTTGCGATGGGCGCTGCGGGGACCGGCTGGGGCTCCTGAATCTGGGCATCCGTTCCGGGGATCGCATCGTTGATGGCGGTCATGGCGCCTCCTGCCTTTGGAGCGATATTTCAGACCTACAGGTATTGTAATGAGGTCCGCTCGCCGATCCAATGCCGGTCACGAAATCCCTGCATCTTGTGTCAGAGACGAATCGCAACGGCGATGTCGTTGATGTTCGTGCCGGTGGGGCCGGTGCGGACCAGCGCACCCGCAGCGTCGAGCGCATGATGGCTGTCGTGTCGGGCAAGGGCGGCCGTCGGGTCGAGGCCCGTTTGCCGGATCATGCCTGCGGTCCGGGTTGTCACCAGCGCTCCGGCGGCATCGGTCGGACCGTCCACACCATCGGTCGCGAACGCGAACACGATCGCATTCGGGATCGCCTCGACCTCGAGGGCGGCCGCGAGCGCGAGTTCCTGGTTGCGCCCGCCAATTCCCGGTGCATCCCCGACAGTCACCGTCGTTTCCCCCGCGAAGACCACGGCTGCTGGCGGGGACGCTTCTCTCAATGTGTTCACGAGTTCGCGCGCGACAGCCGACGCTTCTCCTTCGACCATTCCCCGTGATTGGACGACCGGGATGCCCGCTTGGGCCAAGGCGTGCTCTGCTGCGGAACGAGCCGCGGCGTTGTTCGCGATGACGGTGTGCTGAAGAGTCTCGAAGCAGCGATCGCCCGGCTTGGGGGTCTCGATTGCGACTGCGTCAAGAAATGCTCGGACCGCTTCGGGAATGCCTGAATCGGGGAACATGTCGAGGACCGCCTGCGCGTCGGGAACGGTCGAGGAATCCGGGGCGGTCGGGCCTGATCCGATCGTATCGAGCGGATCTCCCAGCACATCGGAAAGGACGAGAATGTGCGCCGGGGCGGGCGCGAGGCACCGCGCGAGCCCCCCACCCTTGAGCGTCTCGATGTGTTTGCGGACCGTGTTGAGTTGCCGGATCGTCGCGCCCGCTCGGAGGAGCGCGCGGGTCGTCTGACGCAGATCGTCGAGCGAGAGGGGCGGCGCGGGGCTGGTGAGGTGAGCGGAGGCGCCGCCTGACAGCAGGACTATCGTCGTTGCACCGTCCCGCGAGGCACGAACCGCCTCGCCCTTGATCGCTTCGGCGGCGCGCCGGTTCCGCTCGGTCGCGAGCGGATGATCCGCGGGATGAACAGTGACGCCGGGAAACGGCTCGAGTGCCTCACGGAGGCGTTGCTCGTGCTCGGGGATGCAGGTGACTGCACCGCGTTCCAATGAACCAGAGTACCTGCTGAGCGCGGCTTCGACCATCGGCGCGGACGCTTTGCCGGTCGCGAGCAGGACGCGCGGCGTGAAGCCCTCGGGGAGGTGCGCCCTTCTGACCGCGGCGAAAGGATCCGCGGCTTGCAGGACCGCCTGCACGAGCGTGTCGCGGATCCTCCGGGCTTTCTCCTCGAGGTCGAAACTCGGCATTGGTCGCGTTCAATCCGGTTTCAAGTTGCGCGAAACGGACGGCGGCTGGGGGTAGTTCTCGGGTCGTGGGACTCCGATCCACTCGTGCAGCCGGGTGATTGCTTCATCGATGACACGGGGCTGTTTGCAGAAGGCGAATCGGACTTGGGAGCGGCACAGGCCGGGATCGACGCAGAAGGCGGAGGGCGGGATGACCGCGACACGGGCTTCGGTGGTCATGGCGCGTGCCATCGCGACATCACCGTCGATTTTCTTTGGCGCGGAGACGCGGGCGTGATCCGCCATGATGAAGTATCCGGCGTGCGGAAGGATCGGGTCGAATCCCAGATCCGCGAGCGCGACGCAGAGCGTGTCCCGGTTGGTGCGGAGTTGGGTGCGCAGGGTGTCGAGCCAGGCGAGGCACTCGGGATCGCTGAGCGCGAAGGCGGCGGCGTGCTGGAGCGGTGTGGCGATGGCATAGGTGAGGAACTGGTGAGCGGCGCGGACGGCTGTGGTGAGATCGGGCGGGGCGATCGCCCAGCCGATCTTCCAGCCGGTGACGCTGAAAGTCTTGCCGAGGCTGGAAAGGGTGACGGTCCGGTCTGCCATGCCCGGGAGCGACGCGACGGAGATGTGCTGACGATCTTCGTCGAGAACGAGATGCTCGTAGACCTCATCGGCGATCGCGATCAGGTCGTGCTCGATGCAGAGACGCGCGATCGATTCGAGTCCGGTCTGCCCGAATACCGCCCCGGTGGGGTTGTGCGGGGTGTTGATCAGGATCGCCCGCGTCTTGGGGGTGATCGCGTCGGCGAGTTCCTCCGGATCGAATGTGTGGTCGTTCCCGGCGCGACGGATCTGCACGAAACGGGGGGTTGCGTCGGCGAGCGCGACGCACACTCGGTACGAGTCGTAGAACGGCTCAAAGAGGATGACCTCGTCGCCCGGCTCCAGGAGCCCGAGCAAGGTTGCGGCGATCGCCTCGGTGCAGCCGGAAGTGACCGTCACTTCGGAATCGGGATCCGCTGCTCGGTTGCCGCCTTCGCTCCAGCGCTGGGCGATGGCGGCGCGGAGCGCCGGGAGGCCGGGGAGGGGGGCGTACTGATTGTCGTGTTCACGCAGCGCGCGGGCCGCCGCGTCGAGGAGCGCGGCCGGGCCGTCGGTGTCGGGGAAGCCCTGAGAGAGGTTGATCGCGTCGTGCTCCCTGGCGAGCGCGGTCATCTCGGCGAAGACGGTGGTTCCGAAGGGGCGGAGGCGGGAGGTGACGGAGGTCATTCGGTCAGCGTAGCGGAAGGGTGCGGTTCGGTCACCGCATTCGAATCGCGGCGAGCTCGGCGGGCGAATGATCGTCCATGCGAGCGATGATGTGGTTCCGATCGGATCTCCGGGTGCACGACAACACGGCCCTCTCCCGCGCGTGCGCCGAGAGCGACGAAGGAGTGGTTGCCGTCTTCGCGGTGTGCGCGAAGCAATGGAAAGAACGGCACGACTGGGGGAGCCCGAAAGTCGGCTTCGTGATGCGGCAAGTCGCGGCATTGAAGCAGCGGCTCGATTCGCTGAATATCCCGCTCAAGATCATCCGCTCTGATTTCTTCGACGGCGTTCCCGGATCGCTGGTCGAACTCGCTGGAGCGACGGGCTGCGACCGGCTGTATTTCAACCGGGAGTACGAATGGAACGAACGGATCCGGGATGAGGCGGTTGTGGAAGCGTTCGAGGAGGCCGGGCTGAACACCCTGGCTTTCCATGACCAGGTGCTGTTCGAACCGGGGACGATCCTGACGAAGAGCAGCGATTCGTTCTACTCTGTGTATTCCCCGTTCAAGAAAGCGTGCTGGAAGCGCTTCAACGAGGAACTCAAGGAACAAGGCGGGTGGACGGTGCTGGACGCGCCGAGCGCGGCGGGCACGATCGATGTCACGCCTGACGAGGTGCCGGAATCGGTTCCGGGCTTCGATGAGGCGGAGATCGACTGGGACCTCTGGCCCGCAGGCGAACAGGCGGCGCTGAATCGCCTGCACGCCTTTGTCCGGTCGCGGATCGGTGATTACCGCGAGGCGCGCGATTTTCCCGCGCGCGACGAGACCGCTCGCGTCTCGGCTCACCTCTCGGCGGGGGTGCTTTCTCCGAGGCAGTGCATGCAAGCAGCGCTCGACGCGAACGGAGGCTCGATTGACTCCGGCAACGAGGGTGCGGTGGGCTGGATGGAGGAGATCCTCTGGCGCGAGTTCTACCGGCATGTGCTCGTGGGCTTCCCGCGGGTGAGCCGGAACCGGAATTTCAACTCCGACTACGACGGACTCGCGTGGCGGGACGCGCCGGAGGATCTTGAGGCGTGGAAGAGTGGCAATACCGGGTATCCGATCGTGGATGCCGCGATGCGGTGCCTCAAGCAGACCGGCTGGATGCACAACCGGCTGCGGATGATCGTTGCGATGTTCCTGACGAAGCACCTGCTGATCGACTGGCGCGAGGGGGAGCGGCACTTCATGCGGCATCTGGTGGATGGGGATCTCGGGTCGAACAACGGCGGCTGGCAGTGGA
>DLBY01000035.1:15851-16517 GCA_002480345.1 Phycisphaerales bacterium UBA7812
CAACGGCGGCTGGCAGTGGAGCGCGAGCACGGGGACGGATGCGCAGCCGTACTTCCGGATTTTCAACCCAACGAGTCAGAGCGAGAAATTCGACCCTGACGGGTCGTTCATCCGGGCTTGGGTCCCGGAGTTAAGCGAACTTCGGGGCAAGGCGATCCACGATCCTCACGCGCGGTCGCGAGCGGAACTCAGGGGCTACCCCGAGCCGATCGTCGGGCAGAAGGAAGGTCGCGAGCGAGCGCTCGAGGTGTTCAAGGCGCACCGGGAGGGATAGCGGTATACCCGAGCCTCTCGGCGGCGAACCACGCGGGCTCGGTCCAGGGCGCGAGCTCGGTGACGCGGACGAGTGCACGCCGGTGCTGCTCGCTCAGGGGGCTTTCCGGATTCTCGAGCACCTCGGGGGGGATGCGATCGAGAATCGTGTCCGCCCGGGCCCCGGCCTCAGACCGCTGCTGCTGAACAGGGCGGTCGATCCAGATCAGGGCATCGCGAATCGTGCCTGCGTCGGGCATCTCGTGGGCGAGTCTCGGGAGATCGAAGAGGCGTGCTTCGAATCCCTCGCGCTTCAGTTGGGTGATGCGCTGACGCGACTCCACGAAGTTGAAATCGCGCGGGCCGGTGATCGCGGCGATCGGGTGCGGCCTGAGGCGGCGTGCGAGGTCACCC
>DLBY01000146.1 GCA_002480345.1 Phycisphaerales bacterium UBA7812
ACCAGCGTCGTCTCGCGCTGGTTGGTGATGCCGACCGCCTTGATGTCCGCACCGGTGAGGCCCGCGCGCTCGATCGCTTCGGCCATCACCGCGAGCTGGCTGCTCCAGATCTCCACCGGGTCGTGCTCGACGAGCCCGGGGCCCGGGTAGCGCTGCTCGAACTCCCGCTGCGCGACCGCGACCGGGCGGGCGGATTCGTCGAAGACGATCGCCCGGCTGCTGGTCGTGCCCTGATCCAGTGCGATGACATGCCCCACGCGTTCACCCCCGGCTCCGGCCTTCTCGCGGCGGGCGCCGAGAATACCAAACCGCGGCGGGGGTGCACGGGGGGCTTACTCCGGTTCTGCGGGCACCTCGACCCAGAACCACCCGCGCAGGTCGCCCTCCGCGAACCCCGTCGCCCGATCGTGGGGGTACCGCTCGGCGAGCGCGCCCGCGACGCCCGGCGCGAGGGCGTCCGCCTCGCCGTGGCATTGGGTGCACGCCGAGGCGGTCATGATGGGCAGGATCGCGCCGAGCCGACCCGATCGATCGGCAAGGTAGACCGGCTGGGTGGGCAGGTCGTCGAGGATCAACTCGGCCCAGATCGGGGGCGTGTTGTCGGGGTTGCGTGTCCTGTGGGCGGTGCGTCCGATCTTCACGCCGCGCTCCGCGGAGACGGTCTCCGCGATCGCGGGCGCGCGCTCGGCGCAGACGCCGATCGCGTTCACGGGCCCGCCCTCGCGCATCGCGGCGCTGAGCTCGGCGAACAGCGACGCGAAGAGCGCGTCCCGTGCGCCCGTCGCCTTGCGTCGCTGCTCGTCCTGTTTCTCGCTCGGTTCTTCCGCGTCGATGGGGGCCCAGCCGTTGCCGTGCCGGCGGAAGGCACGGAGGTGCCGCTCGACCGACGCCCAGCGGTTGCGTTCGAAGACGCCCTTGACGGTCTCGTCCTCGATCGCACCGATCATTTCGTCGTAGAGGGCGCCGTTGCGCACCTCCGCGACGACCGAGGCGTCGCACGCGTCCGCAAACGAATCGGGAAGCGCGAACGCGTGCTCCGCCCATCGGTCGCTAGGGGGAAGAAGGCCCAGTCGGTCGTACTGCGCGAGCAGCGCCGCCTCGTGGCGCCGCTCCGCGTTGATGATGTTGCTGAAGGGGCGACGCTCCCCGAACTTGTCCATCACGGCGCGGTAGAACGCGATCGCGTGCCGCTCGTCGTCGAGCGCGGTGTCGAGCATCCGCTGGAGCCCGGAATGCTCCGCGGCTTCGGAGGCAGCCGCTGGACCGGTCCGGAGCGGGGCATCCGGCGCCGCGGCGCCGCCCAGCAGGAAACCCAGCGGGAGCGAGGCGGCGAACAGGATCGTGCGGGCGGGGGTCGTCATCGGGTTCCTTCCGCGGGTTCAGGCGTTGCGATCGCCCGCCGGGGGCGGCGCCGCGCGGGAGGGCTCGGGGGCGGCGCGGGCATCCGCGTGCCGAGGAGCCGACCGATCGCGGCGCGGCGGATCGCGATCAGATGCCCAGCGCGTCCATCGCGTCGAGCAGTTCGGGGACATGGACATAGCCGGGCCCGCCCTGCATCGTCACGACGACGCCCGCCATCTCGAGGAGCTGCTCGCGGGTGGCGCCCGCCTTCACCGCCTTCTCCGCGTGGGCGAAGATGCAGGGCTCGCAGCGGACGGACATGCCGATCGCGAGGGCGATCAGTTCCTTCTCGCGGACGGAGAGCGCGCCCTCGCCCATGAGCTTCGCGAACATGCCGCCGAACGCGTTGCCGATCGCGGGGGCCTGCTTTTTCATGTCGCCCATGACGGCGGGCCAGCGGTCGTAGTGCTTCTGGGCGTTGGTCTGTTCGGTCGTGTCGGTCATCATCGGTCTGCCTTTCCATCGCTGTGTCTGGATCAGCCCGCGCAGCACGAGGCGGCGGGGGTGTCGGAGGTCCGTGATCTGTTCCAGGGCATCTTCGCGAGCAGGAGCGCCATCCCGCACCAGCCCGTGACGCCCGCGAACATGAGCCCGAGGCCCACGAACGCCGAGAGCGCGAGGAACCACGGACTGACGAGCACGCCCAGGCCCACCCCCAGCGCGACCAGCGCGCCCGCGGTGATCTGCACCTGCCGCATCACCGGGAGCCGCGGCGCGCCCGCGGGACGCTCGGTGGGCAAGCCCGCGGCCTTCCACGCGTCGAGCCCCCCCGCGAGGTGGAAGACCGCCTCGCCCCCGATCCGGAACTGCTCCGCGGCCTGCGCGGAGCGCTTGCCCCCGGCGCAGTGGAAGACGATCTCCTTCCCGGGGTGGGCCGCGCGGATCTCGTCGGGGTTGAGCGAGCCCAGCGGGTGGTGGAAGGAGCCCGGGATGAACTCGCTCGCGCGCTCGAAGGTCTCGCGGACATCGATCAGGACGGTGTCGCCCGAATCGAGCCACTCGCGGAGCATGCGCGGGGCGACATCGGTCACGCCGTCGGCGGCGCCGCTCTCGGTGTGCTCGGTCTTGGGATCACTGTTCGCGATGCTGACCATCGGTGCCCTTTCCTGAGCGCTCGTCGCCACCCCCGGGGGGGGCAGAACGGGGATCGGAGGGCCGTTCGCGGCCGCGATGGTCGCGCCCTCCGCCCCTTTGGGGGCGCACGGCGGGGATTCGCTCCCGAATATTCTAGATTTCTTGATCGTGTTTATGGGGTCTCGAGCTTCGCCGCGAGACGATCCCGCAAACCGGGTGGGAGATCCCCTCGCCCGAGGTCCTGGCAGAGCTCCTGCGTGAAATCCAGGCTCTCGAACACGACCCGGCAGCGTTCGCAGATCACGCTGTTGTCGAAGGGCACGCCCCGATCCAGGGCGTCCTGCTTCGCGTTGAGCAGGTCCATGCAGGTCCGCTCGTCGTACGCGGGGGGCGGGACCTCCGCTCTGGGCAGCGCGCCCTCGATCGCGGCGCGGAGCTTGAGCCGGGCGCGGTGCAGGCGGCTGCGCACGGTGCCCTCCTCGAGCGCCAGGATGTCCGCGACCTCGCGCACGCTCAGGCCCACGATCTCCTTGAGCACGAGGGGGACGCGGAACTCCTCGGGGAGCCCCGCGACCGCGGCTTCGAGCCTCTCCTGCGCCTCGGCGCGGATGCGGATCGCGGCGGGGTCATCGCCCGATGCGGGGAGGGTCGCGATGAGGGGTTCCCCGAAGGGGAGGAGCGTGTCGAGCGATCCGATGCGCGCAGGCTGGCCCGATCGGGGGCGGTGCATCCGCTGGCAGGTGCGCGCCGCGATGCGGTAGAGCCAGGTCGTCTCGCTCGAATCGCCCCGGAAGGTGTGCCAGTCGCGGAGCGCCTGCACGAAGACCTCCTGCACGAGGTCCTCCGCCTC
>DLBY01000131.1:0-16528 GCA_002480345.1 Phycisphaerales bacterium UBA7812
CGGCGTTTCGATCTGGGACGAATGGGCGGGCGAGGACGGGGAGTTGGGCCCGGTCTACGGCAAGCAGTGGCGGGCGTGGCCGACGCCGGACGGGCGGGAGATCGACCAGATCCGGCTGCTGCTCGATGGGTTGGTCGACAACCCGAGCAGCCGGCGGCACCTGGTGTGCGCGTGGAATGTCGGGCAGATCGACGAGATGGCGCTGCCCCCCTGCCACTGCCTGTTTCAGTTCGCGGTCGAGCCCGCCGACGACGGCGGGGCGGACCGGCTGAGCTGCCAGCTTTACCAGCGGTCGGCGGATGTGTTCCTGGGGGTGCCGTTCAACATCGCGAGCTATGCGCTGCTGACGATGATGATCGCCCGGGTGTGCGGCTACCGGCCCGGGGCGTTCATCCACACGCTGGGGGATGCGCACCTGTACCTGAACCATCTGGATCAGGCGAGGCTGCAACTCGAGCGCGAGCCCCGGGATCGGCCGATCGTTCGGCTCAACCCCGAGGTGCGCGACCTGTTCGCGTTCCGGTACGAGGATGTCGCGGTCGAGGGGTACGACCCGCACCCGCACATCCGTGCGGCGGTCGCGGTCTGAGACTCGCGGTGCCGAGTGAGCCCTCGGTGTGGGGGGCGGGCCGATTGCCGGCACTCTCGATCAGAGTTCGACGAGCCCCTCGCGGATCGCGAAGCGGGCGAGTTCGACTCGGTCGTGCAGGTTGAGCTTGTCCATGATCGATGAGCGGTGCGCGTCGACGGTCTTGGGGCTGCGGTGGATCGTGCTCGCGATCTCGTGCCGAGGCATGCCGCGACCGATCATTCGGAGGATCTGCAGTTCTCGGGGGGTGAGGCGGCCCAGGCTGCTGGCGATGCGGGTCCGGTCCGCGGCGTCGGTCTGAATCGGATCGAGCCCGCATTTACTCGATACCTCGGGGCTGAAGGCGAACCGTCCTTCGTGGACTTGCCTGACAGCGGCGATGATCTCACCCGGCTCGTCACGCTTCGAGAGGTATCCCCAGGCGCCGGCCTTGATCGCGAGATCGAGATAGGTTTGCCGCACATGCCCGCTCAGGAGGATTATGCGGCATGAGAGTTCGCTCGCCGGCAGTTCCTCGAGCACATCGAAGACATCGCGCCCGGGCATTTCGATATCGAGTAGGACGATGTCGGGCTGGTGCCGACTGATCGCGTCGGCCAATCCACCGGCGTTGTCTAGAGAGCCGCAGACTTCAAAGCCCGGCTCGTCGGCGAATCGGGCGGTGAGCCCTTCGATCAGAAAAGCGTGGTCGTCGATGCAGAGCACGCGGATATTGGCGGTCATCGACAGGTTTTCTTCGATCATGGGTCTCGCTTCCACTGGTTGAACTCTTTGAGGATCTCCGCCTTCATCGCTTTGATGCCCGCGGCTGGATCGATCAACACTTCGCGGGGCGATTCGCGGCCCTTGCCGCTGAGTCGTGAGAGTCGGAGGACGAGGTCCGCGTCACCCGATTCCTCTGAGACCTTGCAGGGCAACGATCCGAGGATGACGGCGCAGATCGCGGCCACGCGGGGCTGGTCGATCTCGATTGCAACAACTGGGAGTCTGCTCTCGCTCGGACATCCTGGGCTCGGGGTGTCGGGAGCCTTCGGGAATACCAAGACGGCAACGGCTCCGCCGTCGTCCCTGCTGATGAGGTCCAGCGTCCCCCCCGCCATCCGGGCGACCCCTCGGGCAACGCTCAGGCCGAGCCCGGTCGAGAGGCTCCGTGTCTTGGTGGTGAAGAACGGATCCGCCGCGCGGTGACGGACGGAGTCGGTGATGCCGGGGCCGTTGTCGGCGACCGCGATGCACACCGACCGATCGCCCTGATTTCTCAGCGAGAACTCGATCCGCGATTCGCCGTCGTCCCGGGTCCGGCGCGCGACCGCTTCGACCGCGTTTGTCACCAGGTTCATGGTGGCGCGAGTCAGAAGGTGTCGCGGGATGCGGACTGCGGGCAGTTCCTCATCGGCGTGCTCACTGATCGAAACCTCGGGCGGGATCATGCCCCGAAAGAGCGGGCTGACTTCACTCCACCAGGCTCGCAGCGGGACATCCTCGAAACCGGTGTTGCGGTTCTCCTGCTGGGTCGACCCGCTCCCGGAGAGCAAATCCAGGCCTTCTCCGAGATGATCCAGGAACTCGATTCCAGCGCTGACGGCGTCGAGCGATGCGCGCTGGCCGTCGGTCATCGCCTCGCCTCTGATGCGATCGATGTGGCAGCGAACCGGCAGAAGCATGTTCCCCATATCGTGGCTCACACCTGCGGAGAGTTGGCCGAGCGCCGCGAGCCTCTCTGCGTCCCGGAGTCTTCGCTCGGACTCCGCGAGCGCCCGCGAACGCTGTCCAACGAGTTGCTCGAGGTGGTCTCGGTGGTCGGAGAGCAGTTCGGTGTTTCGCTTGTGGTCGGTGATGTCCATCCCCAGCGCGCACGCGCCCACGATCTTGCCGTCGATGTCGCGATAGAGCGACTGTGTCCAGACGAGGAATCGTTGTTCGCCTGTCGCGGTTACCAGGGTGCCTTCGGCACGCCCATCGAAGGGCACGAGGCTCAGGACCCTTCCGAGGGCGCCGGCGTCGATATGCGCACCGGAGGTATCACAGAACGCTTTGCGCCAAGGAACCCCCAGCAGAGACGATTCGGTCCATCCGCCGAGATTGAGTAGATGGTCGTTGAGGTAGAGCACCCGCTCGTTCTCATCGACCATGATGCCGGCGAGATCCACATTTCGGAGAATGTCGCGATAGCGACGCTCGCTCTCCTGGAGGGCGCGGAAGGCGGTGTACTGCTCCGTCACATCGAGCCCGATACCCCAGGATTTCCAGCCGCGCACAGACCACGCGTCCCCGATGGTGAACCAGCGGATCCAGCGGGCCGTGCCGTCGGGTGTTGTCAAGCGGACCGCCGCTTCGTTCTCCGGATCGAGTACCCGCGGCCCCCCCGGCTTTGGTTCAGCGCGGATACCGACTTCCCTGAGCAGACTGGGTCCGCGGTGCATGACCTGGCGCTTCCCGAGGCCCATGAGGCGTTCGGCCGCGATATTCCAGAGCACGACCCGATCATCGTGATCGATCGCCCAGACCGGGATGGGCAGTGTGTCGGCGACGCCGGCAATGGACGGCGCGATGTTTGGCGAGGATCGATCGGTCTCGGGTCCCCTATCCACCCGGTGGTTCATCGCTCGCGTGTACTCGTCGATCTCTCTGAACGCCTGGACCGCGATGCACCGCACCGAGTCTCCGGATGAAGCGACGGGGCCGTTGTTGAGCAATACGGTCCGCTCACCGGAATTCGATGACTGGAGCGTCGCGGTGATCGGTGATGCACCGGGTGGTTGGCTCAAGAACTTTTCGACGCGACGGCGATCCGCTTCAACAAATCGGTCCGTGAAATTCAGTGGGCCGTCGTCAGGCGTGCCATCGCATCGACCGGACGAGAATTGAGTTCGGAAGAGCGTGTTTCCCCATCGCTCAATCCGATCCGCGTCGACGAGACAGAGCGGGATGGGGACCGCTTCGAGCGCATCGAGAAAAGAAGACCGGGCGATCGCTTCGTGTGCCTGAGGACGAAGATGTTGGCGCAGATTGTCCATACCACGGCCTCTGGATCGGCCGAATTGCGGATCTCCTTGTGCGTAGTATAGCGGCGAACTCCGTCCGCCGGGTGCAAAGAAAACGATTATCGGATGAAGAGCATCTCCCGATAGGACGGGAGAGGCCACAGGTCCGCGGCGACATGCACCTCGAGTTGATCGCCGAGACGACGGCATTCAGCCATCAACGGGATGATCTTGTCGACGATGTACTTGGCGTGCCGGATCGGGTCTTCATCCTGGTAATCGTCGGTCTCATCGAGACGATCGAGGGCACCCCGAAATGCGTCGGCGACCGATGCGAAGTCGACCAACGCTGACCGCTGCGCGGAGGCGTCCACCCCCGCTGCTTCGGTTGCGGAGACCGACTCGGCCAGCCGGGCCTGGTGGCGTAGGGCTGCGGGCAGGATGTACTGCCGGCCGATCAGCACCATCTGCTCGCTCTCGATCTGGAGTTGCTTCGTGTACTTCTCGTAGAAGATGTGCTTGCGGCTCTCGAGTTCCGCGGGCTTAAGGACCTTGTATTTCTTGAAGATGTCCTTCGCCTTCTTGGTCCCGAAGACACGGTACGCCTGTTCGGAGTTGATGAGATTCGGGAGGCCCCGCTTTTCGGCTTCCTCATGCCACTCCTGGCTGTAGCCGTCCCCGTTGAAGATCACGCGCTTGTGCTGCTTGACGAGGTCTTTGAGCAGGCGCTTGCAGGCTGTCTCAAGCGATTCCTTACGCTGCTTGCGCGTTGTCGCGGTCTCGAGCTCGGTCGCGATGTAATCGAGCGATTCGGCGACGATCGTGTTCATGATCGTGTTGGGCCAGGAGACGGACGCGGTCGACCCGACCGCCCTGAACTCGAATTTGTTGCCGGTGAAGGCAAACGGGCTGGTGCGGTTCCGATCGCCCGAGTGTCGCGGGATCTGGGGCAGGGTGCGTGCGCCGAGGTCGATAGCGCCGCCTTTGAGGGTGCGCTTCGGGGTCCCCTTTTCGAGCTGCTCGACGATGTCGGTCAGCATGTCGCCCAGGAAGATCGAGATGATTGCGGGCGGCGCCTCGTTCGCGCCGAGGCGGTGATCGTTCGCGGCGCTCGCGATAGACGCGCGGAGCAGGTCGGCGTGGAGGTCGACCGCGCGGATGACGGCGCACAGGAAGGTCAGGAACTGGAGATTGGTGTGCGTCTCATCGCGGGGATCGAGCAGATTGACCCCGGTGTCCGTTGACATCGACCAGTTGTTGTGCTTGCCGGACCCGTTGACTTCCGCGAACGGCTTCTCATGCAGGATCGCCTGGAGACCGAACCGCGGCGCGACACGCCGGAGGGTCTCCATCACCAGCATCTGGTGGTCACACGCGACATTGGTGTCCTCGAAGATCGGGGCGATCTCGTACTGCCCCGGCGCGACCTCGTTGTGGCGGGTCTTAATCGGAACGCCGAGGCGGTAGAGCTCGTGCTCGACCTCCGCCATGAACGCGATGACGCGCTGCGGGATTGACCCGAAGTAGTGATCGTCGAGCTCCTGTCCCTTCGGAGGCTTGGCACCGAAGAGCGTCCGCTCACAAGTGACCAGATCGGGGCGTGCGTAGTACAGGTGGCGATCGACGAGGAAGTACTCCTGCTCGGTGCCGAGGGTGGTGTTGACGCGGCCGACGCCCTGGTCGGTCCCGAAGAGCTTGAGGATTCGCATCGCGTGCACGCTCAGGGCATCGATCGAGCGGAGCAGCGGGGTCTTCTTGTCCAGCGCCTCCCCGGTCCAGGAAACGAAGGCGGTGGGGATGCAGAGTGTGGCATGGTTGCGTCCGCGGATGATGAACGCCGGGCTGGACGGGTCCCAGGCGGTGTAGCCGCGTGCTTCAAAGGTGGCGCGAAGACCGCCGGAGGGGAACGAGGACGCGTCCGGCTCGCCCTGGACAAGGTCGGTCCCGCTGAACTGTGTGACGATGTTGCCGTCCCCGGCGGGGATGAGCATCGCGTCGTGCTTCTCGGCGGTCGAACCGGTGAGGGGTTGGAACCAGTGGGTGAAGTGGGTCGCGCCGCGTTCGACCGCCCAGTCCTTCATGACCGAAGCAACCACATCGGCGACATTGTGATCAAGCCGCTCCCCCTCTTCGATCGTGCGGAGGAAGGCCTTGTAGGTCTGCTTGGGCAGCCGCTCCCGCATGGCCCGCTGATCAAAGACATCGCAGCCGAAGATCTCTTCGACCGGCTGCTGGCCCGCGGAACTGGGCGTGGCGCGGTGCCAATCTGTCGCGGCGTCTGTGGCGGCGGTGAGCGCGTGTTCGGTTCGCATCCCCTGGGCTCCTGTCTGACTGGGCGCGTGTGCCGGGCCCCGGTCAGTCCGTGCCGGGGGCACGGCTAGAGCCTACTAACGGCGCGAATGCCGGACCACTCGCCGAGCCTGCCGGTGCGTAATTTCTTTGATTTGCTGGGGCGCACAGCCGGCCCCTCGCGCGACCTCACCCGCCAGCTGGCCTCTGGATCTACGAGAAGTCGTATGTGAATTCGTCGTTCTTGACCCCCACCGAGACCCGCTCGACCGTCTTGCCCTCCATCATCCGGTTGAGGAACGCGGTGGAGATCTCGGGGAGCATGGTCTGTGTGAGGATCGCGTCGATCATCCTGCCTCCCGATTCGAGTTCCGTGCACCGGCTCGCGATCAGATCCAGCACCTCGTCGGAATACAGGAACTCGGCGCCGTGGTTGCCCGCGATGCGCTTCTGGATCCGGCCCAGTTGCAGGCGGCTGATTTCCTTGATCATCTCGTCGCTGAGCGGGAAGTACGGGATCACCGTCATCCGGCCCAGAAGTGCCGCGGGGAAGACCTTGAGCATTGGCTCCCGGAGGGCCTTCTGGAGCCCCTCGACGCTCGGCATCAGCTCGGGGTCCTTGCACATATTCATGATCAGGTCGGACCCGACATTGGTCGTCAGCAGGATGATGGTGTTCTTGAAGTCGATCGTTCGGCCTTCGCCGTCCTCCATGACCCCCTTGTCGAAGACCTGGAAGAAGATCTCGTGCACATCGCTGTGGGCCTTTTCGACTTCGTCGAGCAGCACGACGGAGTAGGGCTTGCGCCTGACGGCCTCCGTGAGGATGCCGCCCTCGCCGTACCCCACATAGCCGGGAGGGGCACCCTTGAGCGTAGAGACAGTGTGGGCCTCCTGGAACTCGCTCATGTTGATCGTGATCACATTCTGCTCGCCGCCGTACAGCGACTCCGCGAGCGCGAGGGCGGTCTCGGTCTTCCCAACACCCGACGGCCCCGCGAGCATAAACACGCCGATGGGTTTGCTCGGGTTATCCAGGCTCGCGCGGCTCGTCTGCACGCGTTTGGCGATCGCGTCGAGCCCGTGCTTCTGCCCGATCACCCGCTCGTTGAGCGTGTCCGCGAGGTGGAGGATCGCCTGGATCTCATTCTTGACCATCTTCCCAACGGGGATTCCGGTCCAATCGGCGATGACAGCGGCCACGGCGGATGCGCCGCACTCCGGCAGGATGAGCGGGTTCTCCCCCTGGAGCTCGCAGAGCTGCGCCTGCAACGACGCGAGTTCGCCTTGCAGTTCCTTCCGCTCCGCTTCGGTGAGCGTCGCGTCGGTCGCGGCACCGCCCATCGTGTCGACGCTCCCGGGATCGTCTCCCGAATCCCCATCGCTGTCGTCGAAACCGGACTCTTCCGTTCCGGGTGAGGACGAGGCGATTGCGTGGGTGCCCTCTGGCCCGCGGAGTTTGGCTCGGCACGCGAGAATCTTGTCAACCAGTTCCTTTTCGCATTGCCATGCCTCTTCGAGTCGGGCGAGTTCTTCCTGTTCCTCGTTCACCGCACTCTCGATCTGGCTCACTCGCTTGGCGTGGTCGCGACCGACATCGGCTTCGCGGCTCAGGATCTCGAGTTCGGTCCCAAGGGCCTGGATCCGCTTCCGGCAGTCGTCCACCGCAGGTGGGACGGCGTGCTGACCGATCGCGACACGGGCACACGCGGTATCCAGCAGACTGACCGCCTTGTCGGGGAGTTGGCGAGCGGGGATATACCGATGGCCGAGACGCACAGCGGCGTCGATCGCTTCGTCGAGTATCTGGACCTTGTGGTGTTTCTCGAAGATCCCGGCGACCTTGCGCATCATCCGGATGGCGCGCTCCTCGTCGGGCTCGTCGACCTGAACGGTCTGGAAGCGCCTGCTGAGTGCGGGGTCTTTCTCGATGTGTTTCTTGTATTCAGCCCAAGTGGTTGCCGCGACGGTGCGGAGGAGCCCGCGAGCCAGAGCGGGCTTGAGCAATTGGGCGGCATCGCCGGTGCCGGCCTGCCCCCCCGCTCCGATGAGGCGGTGGACCTCGTCGATAAAGAGGATGGTCGGCTGGCTCGACGCCTGCACCTCCTCGATGACCTGCTTGAGTCGTTGCTCGAACTCACCCTTCATGCTCGCGCCGGCCTGGAGTGCGCTGACATCGAGTTCGAGCAGGCGGACGCCCTGCAAGGGGGGCGGAACATCCTTCTCGACGATCTTGTGGGCGAAGCCCTCCGCGACCGCTGTCTTGCCGACGCCCGCCTCTCCGACGAGCACCGGGTTGTTCTGGCGTCGTCGCATCAGGATGTCGACGACCTTGCGGGTCTCCTCGTCACGCCCGACGATCGGGTCGATCTTGCCGGTCCGGGCTTCCTCGGTGAGATCCTTGCAGAACCGCTTGAGCGCCTCTTCTTTGCCCATCTGCGCGGGCGACATCGCACCGGAGGCCTCGCCGGGAACGGCGCCGCCCCCGACCTGCGAGCCGTCCTTTGCGGACAGGCCCGCCTCGGCGGATTCCCCGAGCACCTTTTCCCAGTGATCGGTCAGGTCCTCGACTTTCACCTTTTCGAACTCGCTCGAGATCGCCATGAGTGAGCGTTGGAGCCCCTTGGTCTTGAGCATGCCCACCACGACATGCCCGGATCGGATCGACGACTCGTTGAGCAGGAGCGTGGCATAGGTCCAGGCACGCTCGACGGCCTCCTCGAAATCGGCGCTGAACCCCGAGAGGCTCGACGCGCCGCGGGGCAACTTGTCGAGCGCCTCGGTCAGATCCGACGCGAGCGTCGAGGGGTTGAGGTCGTAGTGCCGGATGATGCGGTGAAGATCGGAATCTTGCAGTTGGAGGACCTGGTGAAAGAAATGCAGCACCTCGACATGGGGATTCCCCCGCATCTTGCAGTAGACCGCCGCGGCTTCCGAGGCCTTGTAGCAAACGCTGTTGAATTTCCCGAACAGAGACTTGAGACTGATCTCGGCCATCGCTGGAGCCCTCCCACCGAGCACCATCCCGGTGCTCGGCAACCCACGCTCACTCCGTTGTCTGCAGATCCCCGAACGGGGCTCTTCTTCCCGCGCAGACTACACCATTTCACCCTCGTCGGGCGCACGGAGCAGCAGATCGTCCGCGTCGTGGTCGAGCGGCCCCGTCCGGATCCAGGTCGTCCACCCGAGCATACTCGGCGGGCCGGCGCCGCCGCCGAGCCGGGTCTGCGGGACTTCCTCTCTCTTCAGAATGAGCAGAGCGTCCCAGTTGTACTCGTACCCGACATAGTTGCGGACCCAGCCGACAAGGCGTGCGAAACTCCGATCGCTGGGCAGCAGTCGGCAGAATTGCTCGAACGAGAGCGGACCGAAGACGAGCCGGAACTTCTGGGTGCAGTCCCATGTCTTGGATCCAACGACCGCGGACTCACCGAGTCTTCCGATTGCCCGGTCGCTGCCCATTCGCAGCCGATCGGTCTTGGGAATATCGATCCACTGCCCAACGAACTCTTCGACCCGGCAGGGCATGCCGAAGTAATCGCTCAGGATTGCGGCCAAGCCTTCCGGGGGCCTGCTCTGGTGACTCAACCTGCCCGCGAAGTGCTGCTTCGCGATGTCGGGCACGCCGTCCCGTCGACGGAGGGATTTCTCAGCAAGACCGATCGTGCTCGCGACATAGAAGCCGAATCGGTCGGAATCCGGATCATCCGCGACGCGGTCGAAGGAGACGGCCGCGTGATTGACCGCCCAGGCGCGGTAGAACATCGCGATCATGCGGTGGTTGAATACATCGCAGAAGCGGACGAATGTCTTGTCTCGCGCGTTGCGTTCGCGATCTCTGGCGTATTCCGTCAGGTGGAGCGGAAGCGGTCCGTGCGGGCCGAACAGGCCCATGAAGTTCACGAGCATCCGGTCGGGCTCTCCGCGTCCGCCCGGGGTGTAGGCATGCAGCGTTGAGGGCGCGAAGGCGAGTGACGGCTCCTGGCCGAAACGGATGGGGTCGTCACGCAGGCGCTGGCTCGCGCCGGTGCGGGCGGCGGTGCGCTTCGAGACCTCGATCCTGCGGACAGCCGAGAAGAAGTCGTACGCGTACGGCTTCTCCATGAGCCGGAGGATCAGAGCGTATGACGCATTCCGATCCTGGTGGGCCATCGCATGATCTCCCCGCGCTCGCGGGTGTGAACCCGCGTCTCGGTAAAGCTGTTGATCGAAACATACTTCGCAAAGAACCGCTCGAGCACGGCGCCGAGCATGAAGCACCCGGAGCCCTCGAAATAGCTCTCCTCAAAGTGCAGATCCACGCGCAGACCGCGTGCAAAACTGATCGGGCCCTTTCGGGGCACGCGGCGCGTGATCGGTGTGCTCCGGATACTGCGGAGCCCTTCGATCTGCTTTCTCGTCGCGGCCTCTGAGAGATGTCCGTAGATCTTGAGCAGGTCCCGCATCGCGGCGGCGCCGGCGATATTCGGATCGCTCGTGTCGGCACCGAGCGGCATCTCGGCATCCGCGAGCGACAGGTAATTCAAAGACAGATGACTGATCAGCCTCCAGAGGACCTCGCCCTCCGCGAAACTGGGTCGCGGGGGCGTCGGCCCCGTGATGCAGCGGATGGACTCGACAGCGCCGCCGATGTCCATCGAGAAATCGGTCCTGCCCTGCCCCACCGGCATGCGCATCGGAAGATCGCGATTCGTGCAACGGGTCGTGATTGCGAGTTGTTTGAGATCGGACCGGTAGGGTGCGCTCGACGCATCGACGAGTTGCAGGTAGACCTCACTCCCCGGATAGCTTGACCGCCGGCCTGATCGCCGCTCGCGGTCGGTGAGTTGACGCGGTTTGCGAGCGGATTCGAAGAAGGCGCCGCCATCTCCCGTATCCTCGTCCATGTCACTCGCTTTATAAAACGGGCGGAACACGCGCTCGTCGTCGATCTGCCCCCCGACTCCCGTCACGCTCGCGATGTCGTACACCTCGTAGTCCAGCGGGCGCGTTTTGTCCGGGACGACATGGAACTCGTGAAACCGATCGGAAACATGGATGCGGTCGCACCGCTTGGGAAAGAGATTGATTGCCGGGGTGCAGTGGAGCGCGAACGAGGTCTCATCTACCGACTGCTCGAGGTCGGGATCGCCCTCGTCGAGAAGGAAGAGGACCTCGATGGACGGCGCACCACACCTCTCGAATCCCTCTCGTATCCCCGAAACTTCTAGGAATCTGAATCGCTCGGGGAAGGCGAAGTACTCCTGGAGATGCCGGTAGCCCTGGAAGGTGCGTGCCCCGACAGGCAGAAGCGCCTCCTCATCGGAGAATCCCATCTGGCGGAGTGAACGCGACGGATCGAGGCGAACGGTCCATCCGGGCGGTCTCGTTGTGGGACGAAGCAGGATCCCGGTCGAATGCGCCACCAAGCGTTCGTAGAGCCTCGCGGGGAGGTTGCCGGCACCCCGGAGATAAAACGCGAGCGAGTCGGTCTCGATTTCCTCGAAGAGCAGCCCGGCGGATGCTCGAAGACGGAGCCTGATCACCGCCGCTGGGCGAGTGTCCCGTGGCAGGTCGAGCGAGAGCAGGTCTCGATCGTGGTACTGAGCCTCCACCAGTTCGATCGGCGCAAGGGTCACTGCGTGGCCCGTTCTGTACTCACACGCGGACTGGTCCGACCGTCCGATTGAACTGCGGAGCGCCGTACCGCGGGGAACAGTGAACCCGCTTGCCAGCCCGGAATCCTCAAGATCGGGCTTGATCTGGACCACGCACATCGAGGGCGTGGGACAGAGATAGTGCGGATACACCGCGTCGAGCAGGTGCTGCGTGAAACGCGGGAATTCGGAGTCCAGCTTCAGTTGGACGCGGGCTGAGAGAAACGCGAAGCCTTCGAGCAGGCGTTCGACATACGGATCGGCGCATTCGAATTCATCGAGCGCGAGCCGTCCCGCGATCTTCGGATAGTCGCGGGCGAACTCCGCGGCGGTCTCCCGGACATGCCTCAATTCCCGTTCATAATATCTGACGAGTCGTTGATCCATCGGCTCCCCGTCCGCTCACCCGCGGGCTGCATCTTCGACAGCGTACTGGCCCGTTTCGAGATCGACCTCGGTCTTGAGGTAAAGGGGCTCGGGAACCGGTTGGGCCCACAGATCGCCGCGCACTTCAAAGACCAACGCGTTTCCCGACATCTCATCGCCGTTCAGCGAGGCGGTCACGCGGAGGGTTCCGGGCACGATTCTGGGCTCGAACGCCCGGATCGCACGGGCGATGGTCCTCTCGAGCGAAACGATATCGAGCCCGCCCGCGGTGATACCGGTGAGATCCGGTACGCCGTAATTCAGCACGCTCGTGTACACCTCGGGCGCCTCCTCCCGATCTTCGGGCCCGAGGCGCTGGGCGGTGTTGAGAAGCCAACTCAAGTCGCGGAGCACAGCCTCACGCATCTGACGGGAGGTGAATACGCGCCGATCGCGGCTCTCGGAGGACTTCGTCGGCTCGTCGTCGGTCAGACGATCGAGCAGGCAGGGCTGGAGGCGCTCCGTCGGGGTGAGTTCAGCCATGGGCTTCCGCCTTCGGGTGCTCCGCATCCTCTTGGGCGTCGTCCTGCGGACCGAGCGTAATCAACTGGGTCTCGAGCATGGAAAACTCGCCCACATCCGTTGCGAACATCCGCTGCCCGAGGCCCGTGCAGTAATCCCCTTCGAAGTCCTGGAACGAGGTCTTCCGACTGAGCTTTTCTTCGTCGTCTCCGCTCGACACCGTCCCCGGATAGCGCACCGGGATGAGCCCGACGCCTTTCCCGCCGTTCGTCCAGATAAACTCCGCCTGTGCCCAGACCACATCGCGGAGACTGCCCGGCGGCTCAATCTTGATCGCACTGATGTGACCCGCGGGAACCCAGTAGTACTTGCCCTGCATGATGATCTCGACGATCGGTCCGAGCCGGTGGTCCGTGTCCGCGAACCACTCAAAGGGCTGTCCGTTCACCGTGCCCTCGATCGCGGGCGCGGCTTCGAACGCCCGGTCACGGAGTGCGGCGGCCGCGGCGTGCTCGCCGCGAGCGTGGTGGCCGACCGCCTGCACCATCCACCCCATCCACTCCGCGGGTTCCCCGAGCATGAGCGGCGTCCGCTTACCAGCGAAGACTTGGTCGCGGAGCGCCTCGCAGCGGATCGCGTTGCGGTAAAACTCAACCATGATCAGGTCTTTGGGCTTCAGATCGCCCAGCACATTGATCTGCGTCAGCGCCCGGTCCCATTCGCCGCGAACACAGAACAATTGGTAAAGCAACGCTCGGAACTCGGGATTCGCCGGGTCATTCCGGGCCGCGTCCTGCGCCGCGGCGAGCGCGTCGTCCAGGCGGGCTTCCTTTATGCAGTCTTCGGCTTTCATCGGACACCTCCCCACGCGCCTCGGTTGCCTTTTTCCCAGCACAGCACGACGGTGCGCGCGGAAGAAAGGGCGGGGCCCGCAAGCCCCGCCCCGTCAATGTACCAGATTCGATCGCCCGCCGGTCGCGGGCCGGGGCAACGGGAAAACCGCGTGGCCCCGGTAGGAGCGTCCGTTCAACCGGCCGGTCGAGCGGTGCTCTTGCTCTCCCCGTTCCGTCATGCGCTCAGAGCGGCTGGTTCTCCAGCGTGCTCCAGGCCGCCATGATCGCGGGTCCGGTCTTCCCGCCATTCCTCGGATCGGTCGGGGTGTACTCAAGGTGGATCTCGCCGTAGCGGAACCCGACCTCTTCGAGCGGGATCAGGTCTTCGCCTTCGGTCGACCCGCTGGGGGCGACGCGGGAGACAATCGCGTCCTTGAGGGTGTACTTCATGAAGACGGTCTTGTCCCCCATCGCCCGGCAGAGCTCGATCACGATCTCCGGGATCGGCTTCGCGGAGCAGGCGTGCATGAACAGGGCCGGGCTGGCGCTGTCGAGACGCTTCACGATGCTGACATCCCCGTGGTCGGCACGCCCGCCGGCGTGAGTGCCCTGGGCGGAGGCGGCGCCGCCCGTGTTCTGGTTGACCTGATGGCTGAACGCCTGGATCTCGATCCACTCGGCGTGCGCACTGTCCGTGCTGTCACCCTTGATGCCCTGAATCTGGCAGAATCCGTCGAAACTCATGGCTGTGCTCCCTTATGGCCCGAACGGGCCTGCTGTCGAATGTGCTGCCGGGGTCCCTGATAAACCCCGTGACCATCGCTACACCTGTCAAGCGAAATCTCTGAAATGGCGCAACGCGGTTGGCCGCAGATTCTCAAATTGAGCGATTCCCCGTTTCCCCAGAACCGAGCGCCATCGCCCCGTGGCGCCCGGCCCAACACGCGGCCCGACAAGTCGGCCGCCCTGCTCTGCGTCAGCCCTTCTGGCTCGGCAGTTTGCTGACCAGCCGCAGCGACACGCTGAGACCCTCGAGTTGATAATGCGGGCGAAGGAAGAACTTCGAGCTGTAGTAGCCCGGGTTGCCCTCGACTTCCTCGACGACCACCTCCGCGGCCGCGAGCGGACGGCGTGCCTTCGCATCCTCGCTCGCGTTCGCGGGGTCGGGCTCGACATACTGCATGATCCAGTTGTTGAGCCACTTCTCCATGTCCGCGCGTTCCTTGAACGATCCGACCTTGTCCCGCACGATGCACTTGAGGTAGTGCGCGAACCGCGTGGTCGCGAAGAGATAGGGCAGGCGTGCCCCCAGGTTCGCATTCGCTGTCGCGTCCGGATCGTCGTACTCCGCGGGCTTGTGCAGACTCTGCGCCCCCACGAACACCGCGTAGTCGGTGTTCTTCCAATGGCTCAGCGGCATAAACCCGTTCTTTGCGAGTTCCGCTTCGCGGCGATCGGTGATCGCGATCTCTGTCGGGCACTTCATGTCCACGCCGCCGTCATCGGTCGGGAAGGTATGGACCGGGAGCCCTTCGACCATGCCGCCCGACTCCACCCCTCGGATGGTGGTGCACCAGCCGTAGGTCTTGAATGCGCGAGTGATGTTCACGCCCATCGCGTACGCGGAGTTGGACCAGGTGTACTTGTTGTGATCCGAGCCCTCCGTGTCTTCCTCGAACGCGAACTCGTCGACGGGGTTGGTGTTCGCGCCGTACGGGATTCGGCTGAGGAACCGGGGCATCGCGAGCCCGATGTACTTCGAGTCCTCGCTGTCGCGGAGCGAACGCCACGACGCGTATTCCGGGCTCTGGAAGATCTTCGTCAGATCGCGCGGATTGCTCAGTTCCTGCCACGAATCCATGTTCATGACCTTGGGATCCGATCCCGCGATGAACGGCGCGTGGGCCGCCGCGGCGATCTGTGCCATCCCGCTGAGAATCTCGACATCCGGCGCCGAGTGATCGAAGTGATAGTCCCCGATCAGGCAGCCGTAGGGCTCTCCGCCCGGGCTTCCGTACTCTTCCTCGTAGATCTTCTTGAAGAGCGGGCTCTGGTCCCAGGCGGTGCCCTTGAACTTCTTGAGCGTCTTCGAGAGGTCCTTTTTGGAGATGTTCAGGACACGGATTTTCAGCGTCTCGTCCGTCTCCGTGTTGTTTACAAGATGGTGCAGCCCGCGCCAGGTCCCCTCGAGCGACTGGAAATCCTCGTGGTGGATGATCTGGTTGACCTGCTCGGTCAATTTCCGGTCGAGTTCCGCGATGATCGCCTCGATGGACTTCACCGCGTCGTCGCTCACGAGCGCCGTGTCAGCGAGCGCCTGCTCAGCGAGCGTCTTGACCCCCTCCTCGATCGCTTCTTTCTGCCGATCACTCTTCGGCTTGAAGTTCTTCTCAAGCAACGAGGCGAATTCGCCCGCCTCCAGGGTTTCTGCCGCACCTTGCGCTTCGGGATTCGCTTCAGCCATGATCATTCACCCCCTTCGCCGCCGCCGGACTCGCCGCCGCCGCTCGAGAGCGCCTGAAGCAGGCTGGGGTCCTTCAGGGCCTTCTGGATCAGTTCCTCGGCGTCGGACTTGCCGTCCATGTACGCGAGCAGATTGCTGAGCTGCTCGCGAGCCGTCAGCAGTTTGTTGAGCGCATCGACCTTTCTCGCGACCGCAGCGGGCGAGAAATCGTCCATGCTCTCGAAGGTCAGGTCAACGGAGAGGTTCCCCTCCCCGGTCAGTGTGTTCGGGACTTGGAACGCGACGCGGGGCTTCGAGCTCTTGAGGCGCTCATCGAAATTATCGACATCGATCTCCAGGAACTTCCGGTCCGAGACCGGCGCGAGCGCCTCCTCGGGTTTGCCCGACAGATCGGCCATCACCCCCATGACAAACGGGAGGTTCACTTTCTTCTCTGCGCCGTAGAGCTCGAGGTCGTACTCGACCTGCACACGCGGCGCGCGATTCCGCGCGATGAATTTCTGACTGCTTTGCTTGGCCATCGGCCTGCTCCCTTCAGATCGACCGCGAACGCGGTATCCCCGCTATCCCAGCCCCCCGCCGAATGGCACGCCGGGCCAGATTCCCGCTCCCACGCGGGGCCGAGAAGCTCTCAAGATACCAAATCGGATCCGGATGTGGGCCACGCATTCACACCGGATCGAATCCCATGAGCCCGCAGCAGGGTTCTTGGGGCATGCGGATTCCAAGACCGGCCCCCGCGGGGAGCTCCGCATCCGATACCGGTCAGGATTTCCGCGGGGCGAAATCAGACGCGCTCAACCGGACAGGCTCGTCCGGGACCTGCTTCGCGGCCGGCGGAGGCG
>DLBY01000131.1:16840-44062 GCA_002480345.1 Phycisphaerales bacterium UBA7812
GGAGGCGCAGCCGGAGCCGGGGCTCCCTGGGGTGCAGGGGGCGGCGGTGCCGTGCTCACGGGCTTCGATGCGGCCTCGATCGCCTCATCGCCCCCGATCACGCGGAGCTGATCGATTGCGTTCGGGCTTAGTTCGCGGATGATGTCCATGAAGTCCATCGTGACAAGCCGCTGGGCCCGCCGGATTAGCATCGGCACCGGGCTCGACGGCTCGTATGACGCGTAGTAGTCGAGCACCTTGTTGAGAGCTCGCAGCACATCTTCCCTCGAGCGGACGCCTCCGCTCAGCGCGGGCCCGGATGCCTGTGCACCTGCCGAAGGCTCGCCTGACCCCGTCTCCGGGGCCACCGCTGTCTCCGCGGGCTCGTCCGGTACCGCCTCACCGGGGAACCGGGCGACGATCCTTTGAGTCAGCCGCTTATGAAGGTCGCCGACGATTGCGTGCCAACTCCCCAAATCTGCCGCGTTGCTCGCGCCGACCTTGTTCGTGAGCCACTGGTCAAGATCGCGGGACAGCGTGACGATTTCAGCGGCTGCTTCCCCCGCGTGCTTCAGGTCGTCACCGTCGGTGTCCTTGAAGGCACCGTCGATGAGACCTTCGGTCGGAGGGGAGTCACCTCCGAGCGACGCCGGGAGATCGCCCGAGGCGATCAGCAATTCCTTGAGCGCGAAATTGCCCAACTGCCGAGACGTCGCGAGCGGTACTTCCCGCAGGCGCTGCTGAAACCGCATCGGATCACCGTCTGCACCGATCGGCGCAGCCAGCGCTGCGATGAGATTCATCCTCATGAGCGGGTCATTGCCATCATCAGGATCCAACTGGGGATGGAACTGGTCCCAGTGCTGCTCGCACAGCCCCTTGACCAGTTTCAGACCGTCACGCAAACCGGCCAGGCCGTGCTGGCACATCAGCGCATCGGTGAGCAACATCGCGATACGGAGATCGATCGTGCGCTCGAACATCGAAACGCACCGATCCTTGATCTCTCGCCAGTTCGGGTCCTCGCTGTCCTCGACCAACTGACCATCGGGCGTGTACTTCGGCGGTTTACCCTCCGCATCCTGAAGCAACGCCACGAACTCAGCGTCGTACTCCAAGTCCGGCCCGCACGGCTCGTCCGGAGAGATCTCGCTGAGCAGTTTCTCGATATCGATCAATGCCACGGCTGCGCTCCCCTTTCGAGTCCCCCAAAAGAATAACCGGGTTCGCAAGGCGGTGCCCCGCGAACCCGGTTGGGATTCAGCTTCTGGCCTCGATGGTCAACGGACGCCCATGAGTACCGCCGGGCCGGTCTCGATGAGGTCGCGGAACGCCCGGGGCCCCATGTTGGGCTGCATCATCGTGAACATCTTGGTCTTCACGGCGCTGATCTCACGCTCGGTCAACCCGAGGACCCGAGCGGAGGCGACAACCTCGCGGAGCCGCTCGATCTCAACGACCGCGTCCCCGAACCGATCGGAGTTCGCTTGGACGAACGCGTAGAACTCCGCCGCGGTGCCGTCCTCGCCGACCTCGCTCGTGAAGGCTTCCCAGGCCTCGTCGAGCGTCGCCTTGATCTCCGCGTCCCGGCGGATGACCGAGACGGTTGCCGGATCGGCCTCACCGGACTCGCCCTGAGCGGTCTCGACCGGCGCGGTTTCCTTGAGCGCCTCGTCGTAATCCGAGACGAGGGTCGTCACGAGGGTCGGCTCGAGGCGACGCCGGGAGACCCGCGCGGTGTCGGACGAGCCCGCGAGGTCGTCAGGAAGGTCGATGAGGTAGAGGTTCTCGCTCGGCTGCTTGATCACGATGCCAAGGTCAACCAGAGCGTCGAGCGCGACCTGGCTCAGCGCAACATCCGCAACGACCGGCTCGGCTTGCTGCTCCTGCGGGACCGCGCCAGCCAGAGCCTCAGCCACATTCGTGTTGGTCGGGCCATCAGCCCTGACATCGAGGATGGTCGTGCCCGAGACGATCAGGTCCGAAACCGCCGTGTCGAGCGACTTGAACAGGAACGCGCCGGCGCTGGACTGGACCGACGCGTCGCCGCCCGGCAGGCTGAACTCCGGGTTATCGCCAGTCCCGAGGAGCGCGACGATCTGGCCGAAATCGATCGTTCCGCCGGCGACATAGTCAACGCCCGAATCCTGCGTCACCACACCCGTGGTGGGATCAAAGATATCGCCTGCTTCACGGAGCAGCACGGTCACCGCGCCATAGTTGACACTCATGTTTCCGATGGTCGTGATGTCGCCCAGCCGCGCCGTCGCGCCCGAAGCGTTCAGGCTGCCCAGCACGCTCATCTTCTCGCGAACGCCCATGAACAGGTTGTCCGCGTTCAGCGTGATATCGGTGGTGGAGCCGTTCGAGAAGAAGGCGTCAGAGTTGCCGAACACGACGGTCGCATTCGCGGGGACGAACCCGCGTCCATCGACAGCGTTGCCGTTGGCATCGAGGCCGAAGTTGAGGTTCAGCGTGCCGAGAGAGACGCGAGAGCCCACGCTGTCGTAGAGAGCAATGACCGGCACGCCAGAATCCACAACTTGGTTGGTGCCTTGGGGTCCCGGGATAAGCTGGCCGGAAGACCGGTCGACAATCAGCGTGAGCGAATCCGCGCCCGCATTCGTCCCGTCGACCAGGTCGAGGAAGCGAATCCCGGCGTTGGCGTCAGCACCGAACGACTGAACCGTCGCGTCACCCGAGACGATCACCGCGTTACGGAACAACGCGAGTCCATCGCTGAACACGCCACCGGTGAGCGTGGTGGATCCAACATCCGACGATGTAAAGGTCGAAAGCGGCGAATTCCCGCCCAAGCGGCCCTGGATAAGCGTGGTGATCGCATCCTCAAGCGTGAGGCTTGCCGCCGCACCGGCCGAGTCAATGTCGGTCAGCAATCGGAACGCGAGGGCGGACATCTGGGTATCACCTGCGAGGAGCGTCTGGTCCGCGGTCAGGTTCAGGTCCTTGAGCAGCGTGAGGTTGCTTCCGAGGTTGATTGTCCCCGCGTTGACGGTGAGGGTCCCGAGGCCACCCGGCCCGCCGACCTGCGCGAGATTCACAACGCCGTTCGAGCCCGTCGTTAGGGTCACCGTCTTGAAAGAATCACCGACGCCGTCGAGCAGCCCAGCAAACGACACGGAACCGTTGGCACCGACTGTCGCCTGGGCATCGCCGAGCGCCGCCGCGTTGTTGGCAAACAGGATGTCCGCGCCGTCCCCGGCCATGAACGCCGCGCCGTCCAGCAGCGTGATCACACCGCCAGCGGTCTGGAAGAGCTGATCACCTGTGGTCATCGCGCCGGTGAGGCGTAGCGTCGGCGACCCGACCAGCGAGAGGCGGGCGAGCGAACGGGCCGAGCCGATCGCACCGAGGTCCTCGCGGAGCGTGATCGCGCCGCCCGCGGTGTTCACATCGAGGAACCCGCTGCCGGGGTTGAGTCCGTTGATCGCATCGCCGAAGACAACCGCCCCGCCGTTGGTGTCGATATCAGCGGTCCCGAAGACATTCACCGGACCGTTGAACGCGACCGAGAAGGGCGAGGCCCCTTGGATCGCGCCGCCGATCTGGAGGTTGGGAGCGGTCATGCTGAGGGATGTCATGCCCGCCGTGCCGTTCAGGCCCGTGCCCGCGATCCGGACCAGGCCTCCGTTGCTCACAAATGCGACATCCCGCCCGATCGTCGCATTGCCGATGAGAATCTGCCCCGCGTAGGCATTCCCACCGATGAGCAGCGATGAGCCTCCTCCGAGGGGAAGGAGGTTCGCGAGCGAGGCGTTGGAGAGGTTGAGCGTGCCGGGAATCAGGCTCGCGTCGTCCCCAACCGAGATCGCCCGGGCGGCGCTGTTTCCGAAGGTGCTGATCCGGACCGTTCCGGCGGGCATGCCAGCGTTGATCGCAAGGGTATCGGTCTGCAGATCGAGCACGCCGAGCCCGACGCCGCTCGCACCGTTCAGGACTGTCGCGCCGTTGGTGCGGATCACCACGGACTCGCCTCCCGCGGAGACGAGGTTCGAGAGCACCACGCCGCCGTTGGCGCCGTTGGCGGTTGCGAAGAGGTTCGAGCCCCCAAGGACAATCTGGTTGTTCGCGAAATTGATACCTGCGCCAGCTCCGGTCGACTGGACGGTGAGATCTCCACCGAGATTCACAGAACCACCGAGGAAGGAGATCGTGCCGTTTGCGGCTGCGCTGCTGAGCGTCGCACCGCCGAGGAAGTTGTGATTCGCCGCGAGATAGGTCTGCGCCGAGTTGACGACCTGAATCCCGGACCCGAAGGTGATCGTTCCACCAGGCCCGGCGTTGATGACCAAACCGTTTCCGGCGCCGGCGATGCTGGGCAACCCGAGCGAGACCGTGCCACCGTTGCCAGTGGCGATGTTCGTGCCGGTTGTCAGCACGGCAGAGTCACCCGCGAAGCCGTTGAGCGCGATCGCCGCCGGCCCGGAGGCGTTGTAGCTCCCACCGTTCAGGGTCAGTGTTCCCGCCGCCCCATTGTTCAGCATCGCATAGGTCTGATTGCCGATCGTGAAGACATTCGACACCGCGATCGTGTCGCTCGTGAGCGAAACGGAGCCCAGACGCGAGGCGATGGCGTTCGCACCGATTGCGCGGTCCAGTTGGATCGAACCCGCGTTCACGGAGAGCGACTCTGTGCCGCCCGTTCCGACGACCGCGGCCTCGGAAAGGAACGCCCCGTCAAGCATCGCGTTGACCGCGACACCGCTGGAGATCTGGAGCGTCGCGTTCGCGCCCCCACCCTGATCGATGAACGAGAGGGTCTGCACATTGGTCCCGGGGGTGACCCCCGCGAACGCGATCGCGTTGCCAGGAGCCCCGGGCCCATCACCCAAGAGGTTGAAAGCATCGGCCGTGTAGACCTGGGCGGCGGCGTCGTACCGCTGCCCGCGGAAGTTGATCGTCCCGCCGGTCGCGTTCAGCGACGCGAGTTGCACC
This sequence comes from Phycisphaerales bacterium UBA7812, assembly GCA_002480345.1. Taxonomy (GTDB): domain Bacteria; phylum Planctomycetota; class Phycisphaerae; order Phycisphaerales; family UBA1924; genus UBA1926. Next base: position 21,776 of record DLBY01000131.1, read on the forward strand.
GCGGGGCCCACATCGAACAGCGTGACCGTGCCGTTCGGCCCAGCGTTGATCGTGAGCGAGCCTCCGCCCACCGCGGCGTTGATCGCCGCGGCGACCTCCGCGCCCGCCGGGACGGGGACCGTGTTCACGAACGAGATCAGACCGTTGCCGGTGTCGGTCAGCGCCGCGCTGTTCCCCGCGGTGAGCGACGAGAAGAACCTGACCTGCGACGCATTGGTCTGCACCGATGCGTTATCCGCGAGCACCGTCGGCCCGAAGAAATTCACCCCGGCGGCGCTCGTCACGAAACCACCAGAGACAGTGGTGTTCCCAAAGACATCAAGCTGCGCGACACCCGTCAGAGGCGTCCCGCCGATCAGTGTTGTGCTGCCGTTGTAGGCCGCAAAGTTGGCGCGATCGTTGCTCCCGAGCGAGAGCGTCCCGATCGAGCCGGCGTTGAGGGTCGCGATCTCGCCCGCGTCGATGCTCATCGACCCGGCGTTCGCCCCGCCGAAGGTGAGCGAGTCGCTCGTCGGATCGAGAAGAAGGTCGGTCACGAAAAGGGCGTTGCCGATGTTCGCATCCGCCGCAACAACATCGATCGACGCGAAGGGTGACCCACCACCGCCGCCGACGAGATCGCCCGTCCCCAGCGACACGGTATCGGTCGCACGGAGCACCATCCGCGAGCCCGCGGCGTTGGCGCGTGCTCCGAACAGCGCGACATTCCCGCCGGCGCCGTTCGCGTTCAGTTCCAGAGTGCGGCCGCCCGCGACATTCAGGTTTCCGCCCAGGAACGAGATATTGGTGGTCACGCCCGTTGTGCCGAATGCGTCACCAAAGACGGTGTCGGCATTCGCGAGGTTGTGGGCACTCGCGTTCAGTGTCAGCGTCTCGGCGGCGTACCGCGTCCCCGCGTAGTCCACCGTTCCCGCACCCGCCTGGATCTCAACCAAGCGAAGGAAGTTGTCCGCCGCCCCGTTCGCAAGCACATCACCCAGCGTGACACCGCTGCCGAACGAGTTGATGTTCAGGTCGGCGTTGTTCGCGCCCGAAGGATCGCGGACAACCGACTCGCCCGCGCCGTCCGCCAGGAGGACCCCGCCCCCGGCGAAGGTGTTGAGCGTGAGGTTGGTATCGCCAGCCGAGGCATCGAGAACCACCGAACCGAGGCTGATCTGTCCATTCGCGCCGAGCGTCCCGATCGAGCGATCACCCGCGACGGTCAGCGGGCCCATGATCGACACGGCCCCCGAGGTCGCGAGAATGTTGCCCGCGAGGTTCGTCGCGGCGGCATCGATCTCGAGCGCGTTTCCGGTGCCGTTCGGCGCGAGCAGCGCGATCAGGTCGCCGTCGTTGCCGAGGCTCACGGTGCCGGCGCCGCTCGTCGAGGTCAGCGAGTTTGCGAAGAAGAAGTCGTTCACCGAGAATGTGCCGGTGAGCCCGTTGACCGCAACATCGCCGATCGACTGGAGGATCTGCCCGACCTGCCCGTTGAAGGTGAGGTCACCGAGCCCCGCGAGATTGATCGTGAGGTCTTCCGTCGCAACGCCGGTGCCCTCGACCGTTGAGCCGAAAAGCATGTTGCCCACGCCGTTCAGCGTCAGCGAGACACTGTCCGTGAGCGTGACACCGCCCTGGAACTCCATGCCCCCGGCCGCGATATCACCGCCCAGCGAGAGCGTGGAATCGAAGAGGACCCCGCCGAACGCTGTGTAACCGGTCTCGAGCGTCACAGGGCCGCTCATTGTGAACAGCCCGGTGGTGTCGGTCCGGAGCCCCGCGCCCGTTCCGGCGAATCGCAGCGAGCCCGCCGTCGCGGACACGCCTGCCGCGTTCGCGTCAAAAATCGTCTGGGGTGCCGTGACATCGAGGCTCCCGAACGACCATGTGCCCGGCAGGTTGATGAAGGCCACGCGGTTGCCCGCGCTGATCGTCATATCGCTGCCGACACCCACCTGGGGCGTCAGGGCGTTGTTGTCATCACCAAGGAGCACCTGGCTCGCCGCCGCGTTCGCCGCGATGTTGACCGTCGGCGCGGTCAACGCCCCGAGCATGACCGCCGAACCGGGTGTCCCCCCGACCGCGTCGATCCGGAAATCCGCGACCTGCCCGGCGCCCTGGATGTCGATGCGAGACAGCGGCGCCATAAAGATCGAACCGGGCCCCGCGTCACGATCCGCGGCGACAAAGCCGACCTCGTTCACCGCGTTCGCGATCGCGAAAAGGCTGCCCCCGCCCATCACGAGCGAGGAATTGACACCGAAGGCAACCCGGCGACCGGCGAACAGCCGCAGCGAGTTGGTCTCGCCCGGGTTCTGCACGACCTCCGCAAACGGCGCGAACACGATGTCGTTGTTCGCCTTGAGCATGACATCGCCCGCGACGCCGCCGTTGAGCCAACTGCTCAGCAAGTCGTCATGGATCGTTGTGGTCAGGGAAGAATCAACCGAGAAATCATCGACATCGCCGATCGCGGTCGCCCCGCCCACATCCGTCGGCGTGATGTAGATGTTCTTGGGATCAAGCAGGAGGGTGCCGTTCCGCACCGCACCGCTCAGGTCGAACGAGCCGTTGAAATCCAGGTACCCGAGCGAACTGACCTCCGCGAAGCCGCCCTTGTTCTGGCCCCGACCGCTGATGCTCCCGCGGAACACCGTCGCGCCGTCGGACCAGACGATCGCCCGTCCCGCGTGCCCGTGCCGGGTCGCGTCGACCGAGAGCGAGGTCGCGCTGTCCACGAGCGTGACCTCACTGCGCAGGCGATCGCCCACGCCCTGGTAGTCCCCGCCGATGTGGATCTCGCCGCCCGCGCGGGCGCCGCTCGCGTCGAGTTCGGCGCCGTAGAGGCCGATCCGCCCGCCGAGCACATCGATGGACCCGCCCCGTCCAGTGTCGCTCGTCGCGTCGATCTCGCCGCTGACCTTCACGGTGCTCTCCGCACCGCCCGCGACGCGGACCGACGACCCGCGGATGACCGAGGTGTCGTACAGCGCAAGTGCGAAGTGGTCACCCACACCCGCGATGACCCGGCCCGATCCCGCGTCGATCACCCCGTGGTTCTCCACCCCGACCCGTCCGTTGTTGGACGCGTCGCCGGAGATGCGGGCGAAGACTCGACCGCCCTGCTCACCCAGGAGGACATCCTTACCGGCCGACATCGTGATCAGACCATCCGGCGCCACGACGCTCCCGAAGTTCGCCACCCGACGGCCCACGAGGTGCGCTTCGCGGGACGCGGAGATCTCGCCGCGGTTGACGACCGCCCCCTGCAGATCTGTGAACCGGTTCACATTGTTCAGGAAGTCGCGGTTCGACATGTTGCCGGCCGCCGCGTAGAGCCCGCCGACATTAATCACCGAGTTCTGCCCGAAGTAGATCCCGGCCCGGTTGACGAAGTAGACATTGCCGTTCGCGAAGATCGACCCGTTGATCAGGGTCGGCATATCGCTCGAGATCCGGTTGAGCACCCGCGACTGGGCGTTGGGCTGCACGAACCGCACCGACTCGAAGCGGTTGAGGTTAAACGAGTCGTAGTTGATGATTGCGCGATCACTGGTTGTGATCTGCGTGTGGTTCCCGCTTCGGAAGAATCGCGCCTGCCCGTGAACCACCTGCTCGCCCTGGGGCCCCGCGAGCGCAGGGACACTCACCACGCCCGCCAGCACGCCCGCGGTGATCAGCCCGCCCCGCATTCCGCGGCGGCCACGACCCTCGACCCGGCTCTTCGATTGACGATGCGTCATGTCGGTGTCCTCTTTTCTCTTCTCTCGGCAAACGCACGATCCGCACAGACGGCGCCCTGGGGAGAGCGCCCGTAAGTCCAGTCTACATCAGGATCAACGAAACTAGTAGAGCAGCGTGAAGACAAAGTGCCACCGCTGCGTCCCTACAGTCGTCGGAGTCGGTGTACCCGACGCGATCTCGTCCAGAACGATGCCCCAGTCGGTCCGAAAACTGAAATTCTGCGCGAGTTGGATCTCGAGCCCGAGCCCCGTGCTCAGCAGGCTCTCCTCGCTCTCGAAGCCGAGCGCGCGGCTGTTCTCGACATACCCGGCATCCAGGAAGGCTTTCGCGATGAAGTCCCAGTCAGGCGGGAGTCCCTCGCTGTCCCTCGCAACGCGGAAAGGTCGTCCGAAAACCGTTGGCGGGTTGTCGTCCACCGGCAGCGCGTTGGGCAGGTGGAACCGGTATTCAACGGTGCCGAAGATGCCCGAATCGCCCGCGACGACCGACTCGTCGTACCCGCGAACCCGATAGAGGCCGCCGCCAACCGTCTGGTAGTTCGGAACGAGGCGGTTGTTGAACGCATACTGCCCGCTCACGCTCATCGCGATCTCGTGGACGAGCGCCCGGTTGCCCGCGTTCCACGAGCCCACGCCATCGAGATAGAAGCTGAAATCCACATCGAGATGCGCGACGGTCCAGTCCTCATCGGGATTCAAACGACCCAGGCGTTCGAGCTTGCTCTCGCTCGTTGAGAGCAGTTCGTTGAGCGAGACCTCGAGACCCGCGTCGGCACCGAACGCGTAATTCGCTCGCCGACGCTCCGCACGAACACCGAAGTCCGCGACAAGCACATCTTCCTGTCCGCGCCCGTCAACCAGACCGACATTGATCACTTCGATATCACGCCAGAACGCACCGCCGTACGCATCGACGAACAGATCATCGACCTGCAGGAAGTTATAGATCAGCTCGCCACCGAACCCGAAAGTCCGTCCCTCGAACCGCTCGTTGGCAACGCCGACATCGCTCGCACGGTACTCGGTCCACTCGCCGTTCACCTTGCCCCGGAGACGCCCGTCCGGCGTGATCGGGAACTCGTACGACCCGATCGCGGCGTGGCTCTCCCGGAAGTTGCTGGTGATGTAATCGAGCGTGAGGATGTCGTCGAAGCCGAGCAACTGGTTGTGGACGAACCCGAAGCGCTCGCGCCACTCATCGGTCTGCTCCGTGCCCGTGTTGGAGAGCTGGAAGTACGCGGTCCAGGGCTTGATCTCCTGCACCAGATACTGCACCTCCGCGTCGCCCTGCGTCTCGGGCTCGCCCGGGATGCTTGCGTCCGCGATCGCGACATCCACCCGCCGACCCGGATGACGGCTCTTCTGGAACGCGTAGGTGTTCAGCGGTTCGAATCGGAGCAGCGCGTTGGGCCGGTCCGCCTCTCCCGGCTTCAGGGGCGAGCCACGAACAATGGTCCGGTGCTTGTCGCTGTCCAGCCTGTCCTCGGTCGGGATCCGGTCGCCCGATGCGATGGTTTTGATCCGTGTAACCTGAGGCACATACACGAGGATCGGGAGCGTGGTCACCCCGTAATCCGACCGTTCGTCGTAGTAGCCCTCGATCTCATCAGGCCCGATGCCCTTGTCGGGGTCGGGGGTCACGAGCACACCGACGATCGACTGCTCCCGGAACGACCGCAGCACCGCCGCAAGCGATGCCTCGAATGCGCTGAAATGCAGCCTTTCCGGGCCGTCTGCACCGAGGTCCGCGAGACGGACCGGATCGCCATCCCCATCCCGGGCGATGAGCCCGCTCGGTGTCCGGATGAGCCGAACCGTGATCTCCCCCAACTCGTCCGCCGACGGAAGCGCCGGGTGCGGCTTGGGATAGCTGAACTCGAAACCCGTCATCACGAAAGGCGACGCCCCGTCGAGAGCCTCATCGATCGGGATGTCCCGCACTGGAAGCTCAGCAGGATCAACCGGGTTCCCCGCGGCCGGCGCGAGACGAACGGGTTCGACGGACGCGGACCGGTCCATGCGTGCCGACGGTTCACGCTGGTGATCATCCGGATCAGTTGTGTCCACGATCACCGGTGCAGATCGCTCCTCGTTGACCGGGGAGGATTCTCCGCTCCCGCGGGGAGGTTTCGTCTGCCGGACCGTCACGCCGTCGGTCGCAGATCCGGGATCCGCGACAGGCTCGGACACGGGTTGACTCTCCGACGCCGGAGCGTCGTTCGCGGGCGCCGGTGCGCTCACTCGGACTCGGCTCGGATACACAACGAGACGCAAGCCCGCATCACCGGCGCGATAGTCCTCGCCTTCGCCGCGCAGCAGAATCTGCGTGGCATCCGGCACCACATACGCCTTGGTTCCGGTTCGCCGAATGAACTCCGCGTGCACCGCCTCAAGCAACGCACGGATCCCGGACGAATCGATCCGCGCGGGTTGGCCCGCTCCGAACGATGCGATCGGCATGACGACCGCGGTGCCGGCCTCACCCCCGGGCGCCACGAGCAGACCATCGGCAAGCCGGACCAGTTCGACACTCACCGACTCGAGCGATGACGATTCGACCGGAGCCGAGGTGCCCGGCGCGTAAACCACCTCCACATCCCCGATCGGAAACGCCCGCCCCTCGACCGCGGATTCGGCCGCGATCGTGCCGCTCGTGATCAAACCGCCCGCGCATATCGCGGGCAACGCCCAGCCGGAGAGCCCGACCGCCGACCCGCTCGCGATCGCGAGTGCTCGCACATTCCGCCTCATGTTTCTTCCCATCTGGGCACCCCGCTCGTCGAGAAAGTGAACCGACACCCGATGTTAGCACAAACTACAGAGACCCACGAGGACCGTGACAACTCCCAGCGCGTTAATCCACGATGCGCAGAAACGGCGCATCGGCGAGTTTCTCGCTCACCACGACGACCAATGGCGCCTCGACCCCCGGTGAAAACGCCAGTCGGAACCCTACATCCGTGAAGCCCAGTTTTCCCGGCTCGGTCGCCGGTTCGATCCCCCGGTCCACCGGCAGCGAGGAAGGCGAGAGCGCCGATCCGCCGATCACCCTCAGTCGCAGACCGGCCGCATCGGACGCGCGGCGAACCGCGTCCTCGATCGTCCCGCGATCGCCCAGCGGGACACCTGATTCGAGTGAGCCGATCACATACTCCGCGACATTCCCGATCAGATGGTTGAATCCTCGGGTCCCGCCGGCATCAACAGCAGCAAACCAGAGCGTCCCATCCGAACCCGGGTACGACTCGGCCGCCGCGCCCACCGGCAAGCCCTCCATCCCGTCCGCGAACGACTGCTGATCAGGCCAGACGACCGCAATCCCGGACCCGAGCGACAGCGTGTGTGCACGCTGGGTGTCGAATGTCTCATCGCGCAGATTCATGCCCTCGCCCGGCACGAGGTCGATCGCCCCGGCGCTCGCCGCACGCCACTCCGCTTCGGTTGGCAATCGACACCCCGCAGCAGCGGCGAGTGTCACCGCCGCGTGCGCCGAAAGACGCTGAATCGGATGGTTGTCCCCCGGACGCCCGACGCGATCTTCCATCCCTTCCGGGTAGAACGGCCGATCGGGCGTGTCGTTTCGTTCCACCCAAGTCCGTGCGCGCCGGATGGTTCGGTCGCCCCGGAACGCCCCCCAAGTCCACACTCGCGGGCCGAGCCGCGTATCGGGAAGCGGGTCCCAGTCATCCGGAAGTGCTCCGAGCAACGCATCGCGATACGGTCCCCCGAGCGCGTAGCCCGTCATCAACCAGAGCGGCGCTTCGGTTTCCGAAAGATAGAACACCCCCGCTTCCGGAGACTCCACGAGCCTGAAACCCAGCCGCTTCGGGTCCCCGCCCGGATCCCAGGTGTACACGAGTCGACGCCCCCCGTCGAAAGGCTCGACCGTCCACCCCGCACGGGCGGGCCCGATCACGCGATAGTCAATCTCCCGCCCTTCCCTTGCTTCGAGTTCGTCGACGAACGAACCGACCCAGGACGCCGCATCTGCATTGTCAGCCGCAGCCGCCGCGATCGCTGCGAGTTCCTCAAGCAGACCAGCACGGTCCAGTTCATCGCCCCGCGCGACGCGCCCGCGGAGGGATTCGACGAACCAGTCGAACCGGATCGCACCGGTCAGCCCCTCAGGATCCACACCGAGCCGCATCGCAACGGGGACCAGCGCCGCGAATTCGTCGGGCGACGCGTCGCGTGCGCACGCGAGCCAGCGTCGCGTCGCGGTGTCCCGGATCGCCGAAGCGACAGGGGCGGCGATCTCCGGGTCGAGCGTCTCCGTTGCCGCGAGCAACTCCTGCGCCACGCTTGCATCGGCCGCGATGTTCGCGTGGTCGCCCAACCACGCCGGATCCTCACGCTCGAGACGAGTCCACGCAACCCAACGAGAAGCGGCGGGGAGAGATTTGTCTTGGGCCATCGCACGGAGCACACCCGGTTCGCTCGCCAGCAATGCGCTCGTGTACGACGCCAGTCGACCGAACGCCTCGGCCTCGCGAGCCCGCGCCGCGGTCCATGATCCATGCCACGAAGCGGCCGCCACGCCGACCGCGACCCCCTCGATGTGGTCCACTGGCAGCAACCACCGCGCCATCGCCCTCGTGAGCCGGTCGTAGAGCCTCTCGTCTTCCGCGAGTTCCGCGACCCACTCGTCGTAGCCGCTGAAATCGGCGTCCTCACCATCCGCGATCGCAGCGGCGACGAAAGCTTCGCGCTCACGAGCAGCAGCAAGACGCAGCGTTTCGGTCGCGTCCCCAAACGAGGCGGCCCCGATCGACGCGATCGGCAGCCGGTCTTCGATTTCAGCCAGACGGCTTCTCGCCGCATCGATCGCCCTGGAGAACCGGACAACATCGCCGTCGGCTTCATAGATCTCGATCGCACGATCCCGGGCGTCCACCCAGGCCGAGTCGACCGCACCGGATCCTGTTGAGCTGATCGCCGATTCGGCGCGGAGTTCCGCGATGTACCGTTCCACCTCGACCGCCCGGCGACGGCGTTCGGCATCGATCCGCTCGGCGATCGTTCCCGCGAGCGAGACGAGATCCGTGGTTTCACCAACCACGCGTTCCCTGGTCGCCTCATTCCAAGGCACGCCAGCAAGCGCGTCTGAAGACGATGCGTACGCCCCGAGCATCCCAGCGAGCTCAGCAGTCTCCGCGTTCGGCGACTCGGCCTCCAGCGCCGCGAGTGCATCGCGGAACTCGCCGACCGAGGGAAGCCCCGCGAGGCGACGCCTCGGATCGGTGTCAGGATCAAGCAGGTAGAGAGCCGGATCGGAGACCGCCTCCCCCCACGCTCTTATGTAAGCGAGAGAAGCACGCTCTCCCCGGGGCTGCCCCACCTGCGCCATCCGCGCCGAGAGCAGCTCGGGATCGACGCGATCCAACCCCTTCTCCGCAGACTGCCCGACGGCGGAGGCCAACTCGGCCCATTCCGAGGCTCGGGCGCCAACAGTGGAGAGCCAACCCTCGAGGGTCTCGGCCCGCACACCCCTCGCCGGATCGAGCGACAGAGCGACATCCAAAATGCTCGCGTTCTCCAGTTTCCCAAGGTCGTTCTGAGCGCGTTCGAACAACGCAAGTTGGTCGGTTACCGCAACGATCGCCGGTCGCAGCTCGACGGTCCGGTGCACGGCTGCGGCGACCGACTCACCATCATCCGCTTCGAGCCCCGCAACGATCGGCTCGATGAGCCCTTCCCCGTCCCCGCCCGCTTCACCGACCCTCTCGAAGAGCCGCTCGAGTTGCGCACGGGTCTCCCATGATTCCGCGAACATCGCAGCACGGACGGCGTCTATCGCCGATTCGCCCCGGTCGATCGTCTTCTCGAACCCGTCCTTGTAGATGTCGTCCGGCGGAGACTCGACGAGCGATGAGAGACTCCTGAATCGACCCGGTGTCGCCAGCAGCGGATCGACCTCGTCACCCGCGGCCTCCGCCCGATCGATTGCGCTGAGCAAGCCGGGCGCAAGCGATGGATCTTCCCTCACCCGTGATCGGTCGAGCGTCTCGACGAACGGCTGAAAGAAACTCCCGTAGGAATCGCACCATGCACGGAACGAGGCCAGTCGCTCGGGCGAGGGGGAAGACCCCGTCACCTCCGGGATGAGGGCCTGATCGGCTGAGGGGGCCTCTTCGTCATCGGGGACACCGCGTGACACCTCCGCCGGACCAGGTTCGGACGGACTCGCGCCGCCTCCGCTTCCCGTGAAGATGCGCGCCAGCACGATTGAAAGAACCACCACGGCAATCACGATCGCAGCGACGACGATTATCGCCGTGGGCTTCTTCGGGCTCGAGCTCGCTTCCGCAGGACGCATCGGTCGTTTCGGGCGCAGGAAGGGCGCCAGGCGTTCCTGCGGGACATCCACGAAACACGGATCGGTCTCGCGGATTTCCCCCCGCTGCGACCGCTCGATCAACTCAGCGAGCGTTGCGCCGATCTCACCCTCGATCGTGAAGGGAATATCTGAGGTGAGCGGATAGCTCTCCGTTCCCGCCTGCAGGCACGAAAGAGTCGAAGGCCCGAGTTCACCAACGATCACATCCACCCAGCGGCGCCCATCCTTGACAGCAAAGAAGAGCGGGACGAGCGGGTCGATTCTGTTGAGCAGAAGCCGGCACCAGAGCCCGATCGATTCCGGTTCACGCCCGAGCTCACCAACGCCGTTCGGACTCGGGACACGGAGGTGCTGTCCGCGCACATCCACCGACCGGCTCCGGCTCGCGGTGCCGCTGCCGTCCGGCTTCGTGAACGCCCCCATCTCGCGCTCGACCTGGTACAGGACCCGCTTGAGCCCCACGCCGCCGTCGCCGAGCGCCCCGCCCGCGATCAGGTCAGCCGCCGAGCCGGGCCGACCTTCTCCCGCGACGGGCTCACCATTGAGTTCGGGAGCGAACGACGCGAGTTCGCCGAGTTCGGTCCTCATGCGATCCGTCGCACCGATCACTTCGGCAGCGGTCGAGACCTCCTTGAATGTCGCCTCGAGCCGGCGGAGCCGCTCCAGAACGGGACCGGCAACGAAGGAGAACGGCAACCCCTGGCACATCGCGCACGCGATCATCGGATATTTCTTCCGACCCTTGCCGTCACTCGATGACCACATCCGCCCGACGATCATCCCATCCGCTTGACGCCAGAAAAACGAGTGGGCGAACCCTTCATCGCGTTCGCCCTCCGGAAGCGCCTCCCATGTCCCGGCGTTGATCACCCCACCGATGCCGTCGACATAGAGCCGTCGCTTCACCGCGACGAGCCGCTCGGTATCAAGCCCGATGTCGTCGAGATGATCGTTCCAGCCGGGGTGCTTGCCGAGCACCGCGAGCCAAACCCGCCGGGAGCTCACCGCGATGTCAGGGTCGGTCTTCGGCATGCTGCCCCGCTTCTCTTCCCGTCGCGGACATGAACGCCCGCGGCGTGGTTCACCGCCAGTCCGCTGCCATCGGCCAGTCACGCCTGAGCTCACCGAGCCGCGACGCTTCGCCTTCGGAGAACACGGCCCCCATCCAGAAGGTCCTCCCGTTGCTCAGCGCGATCGGCAGCGGCCACACCGTCTGCCCATCAATCGGCTCGCCTCTTTCCTGCACGAGCGCGACGAGCGGGCCCCAATCCGAAAGACGCGCCGTCAGCGGCCCGTTCTCACCCGGAATGAACTCCATGACCGCGGGTTGCCGCATCGGGAGCGTCCATCGGTAAGTCGAGAGAACCTCAGGTCCTTGGAAGTAGGTGAAGTCCGCATCGGCGCCGATGCCCCGCTTTCCCTCCACCTTGATCTGCTCGCACATCGGATCGGTCCGTTCCGACTGATTCCGTGGGAGATTCAGGCCTCTGTACGCGAGCGTAAAGGTCAGGCGATCGGCGTTATCGTTCAGGAAATTCGCAACGCGGAGCGCGGAACGCAGACGCCCGACTCGCGCCGGGTCTCGGAGCAATGTCCCGCCGTTGAGCAGATCGAGCGCGCCCCGAACGCGGTCATTCGCGATCCCGAGGAACGGGCTCTCTGTGCCGATAACTTCCTCGGTGCTCGTGAGCACCCCAACCCCAGAGAGCACACCGCGGATTTCTTCGACCCGACTGTGGGAAAGCCCCGCCCCGGGAGCCGCGTCGAGCGTGATCGGGAATCGTTGACAATCAGGCTCGACCGCGAGAAGCGCGCGCTCTTCCTGACCCGCCGAGGCGGACGCGATCTTCTCGATCCCCTCGATCGCGAAACTGCGCCAATACGCCTCCTCGGGCCCCGAGAGCGACCGGGTCAGCGGGATCGGGAAGTAGCGATTGATGATCGCGCCCCCCTCCGCCGCCCGCAGGAGCGCCTCTCCCGCAGGCCCGGGCTCTTGGCGAAGCCCCGACCACGCCGGGATCATCGAGGAGTAGACACGAGACCGCAGATCTTCGTTGCCCTCCTCCTCGCGGAGAGCCGAGAGCAGATCGCGCGCACGATCGCTCGCGTCCTCCGACTCTGCTGCAAACGAGAGCGCTTCGATCATCAGTTCACGGAGATCGCCCAACGCCGATCGCGTCTGATCGCTGACGAGCAGAGCCCGGCGCATCTCGCCCCAGCCCATCTCCGGCGCCGGCGCGACACGAGCCGCGACCGGCACCCGCTCGGTCCAGAATCGCTCGTACTCGTTGAAGTGCGACTCGAGACCCTGCTCGATCGACTCGACCGCCTCCGAGATCGACTTGCCGTCAAGAACATACGCGCCGTCCACCGGATCGGTCCGGGACGCCTTCGCCCGGATCGTCTCGAACTCAGCGAGCAGATCGAGGTTGTTCTCGGGATTGAACTTCGCCGGGTACTCGAGAGCCGCCAATCCAGAAAGCGGAACGAGCGGCATCGCGGGCTGCCCACCTCGGGACAGAACCGCTTGCCAATTCTCAAGCCGGCCCAGTTTCTCGCTCAGCGCACCGAGCCGGGCGCGCCGCGCAGCGGCACGGATCACCATCCCGGCCGTGGCGCCGACTTCACCGACAGCCGCGGGAGTGGTCGTGAGCAGGGCAGCCCGTGCCCGCTCGTCGATCTGGTCGAGCACATCTTCAAGCGAATCCGCTTCCGGCATGCCCGCCGCGAGTGCCCGTTTCGCTTCGTCGTAGAGTGAGCGACGCTGTGTATACAGCCGCACACCCGCAGACATCGCGAGGTGTTCGGGTATGAGATCTTCCTCGATGGACTCAACGAGACGGCGGGCGGTCTCCTGGTAATTCTCTTGCGCCGACGCCCGCGCGCTCACCAACCCCTCGCGCCATGCAAGCAGCCTCGCCTCGCCCTCTTTCTCTTGGTCGAGCGAGCCCACCGCGTCTTCATCTCCGAACTGAGAGATCAACCCGTCATAAGCCGTCCGAGCGCTCTCCCAAACCGCCCGGCGCGCCTCGTCGGCGATGTTGCTGTTGCGGAATCCGTCAACGGTGAATTCATCCGAGACTCCCACGAATGAGGTCTCGAAGCCGGTATACGCCTGCAGATACGCGTCGTACTCGCGTGCCCAGGCTTCCGCGAGCGCCTCGTAATCACCCAAGGTCCGTGCCTGCTCCAGCCGCGCCGACACGCCCGCGAGGCGATCCTCAGCAGCCCGGAGCGCCCGCCCCGCGTCCCGGAGAGCACGGAGTTTGCCGAACAGCGTGCCCTCGCCCCGCGGATCGCGCCAGTACCTGTTGAACGCTTCGATGCCCGCATCGACCGCCTCGATCGCCGCGGACGACCCCGCGTTCACCGCCGCGGGCGGCCACGGCGCCTCGCTCCCGTACAGCCACTCGTAGTAAGACCGGGCCTGCCCAACCGGATCCTCTCGATCCGATTCCGTGTCCGCCGTCGCGGACCCGGCCTGCGACGAGGGAACAGTGAACCGGATGAGGTCCTCGAACCCCGCGCCGTCCAGGGGCTCGCCCCGGCCCGTCGCCGCCGCAACCTCGAACGAAATCAGACCGGAGAGCGCGCCCGTCCCTGCATCGTCGACTCCCCAGGACTCCCCGTCGCCGCCCGATTCGATGATGTCCGCCCTCGCGAGATCGGTCGCCCGCGCGAGCACGAGATGATCGAACAGCGAACGCTGCGTCGGCAACTGCCGCTTAAACACATCGCTGCCCCCGCCCGGCATCGCCGCGACGAGCGCAAACAAACCAGTCGATGAACTGTTCTCCTCGTAGTACCGCTTTGCACGCTCGAAGAGCTCGAGATAGGTCTGCTTCGTTCCGTCGAGTTCGACGCCCTTCCCTGAATACTCAAGAGGGCGGGAGAGCATGAGTTCTCGCTCTCCCCCGGCCTCCGTGATCGGGCTGAGATACCGCCGGACAGCCTCATCGGGTTCGAGCCCCTCCTGCTCGTTCTCTTTGTCGTAGGCAACATCGGTCACGATGGTCTTCATCGCGACCCAGAAATCACGGGGGTTCTGGATCTGCCGCTTTGTTTGCGAATAGCTGTACCAGATCATGACGCCGAGCAGCAGGCTGACCACCGCCGCGGTCCCCGCGAGCACCATCGCCCGCTTGCGTTTGACTTGACCCGCGTTCGCCGCTCTCGTCACCAGCCCCCGTTCTTTGAAAACCTTGTCCAGGAACACATCGCGGAGGAAATAGCTCCGCTCACGCTCCCAGAGCTTGCCCTCGGGGAGCGAGTTCACCCCGACGCCCAGCACCTCCGCGAGGTCCGCATCCAGCGCGTCGCCGTCCCGCATCGAACTGGTGAAGTAGATCCCCCGCAGGAAGAGCGGCTTCTGGCTCCATTCGCCCGCGACGAAGATCATCTCGAGATACCGACGCAGGCGCGAGGAGATCTCCGTGATCGCTTCGGGAAACTTGTACAGCGCATCGACCTGATCGATCCGACGACCCTTCGGATCCTCGCTGTGAACCGGGTCCTGCAGCATCCCGAAACGCCGCTGCAGGAGGTGATCACGGACCGTCGCGAGGTGGTCCTCCACCCGGTCCGGCTTGAACGGCTCGTCGAGATCTCCCGGGTTCGACCAGCCCAGCATCTGCGCGGTGAGCCGCGGGTCCGTGATGTCATCGAAGAACTCTCGGAAACCGTTGATCAGGTCCGCCTTGGTGATCAGCACGAACACCGGGAAACGGACGCCGAGAGACCTCTGAATCTGGTCGAACTGCTGGGCGATCTTGCCCGCCTTCTTCTCGATGTCGTCGGCACGATCCGTGATCAGCGTGTCCGCGGGGATCACCAGCAGCATCCCGTTGATCGGGCAATTGGGCCGGCTCGACCGCAGCAGCTTGAGGAACTCCCGCCACTCGTTGTTCTCGCCCGGCGCGACATCCTCGAACAGCAAACGCCCTGCGGTATCGAGAATCACCGCCTGGTCGGTGAACCACCAGTTCATGTTCACCGTGCCGCCCGTACCCTGCAACTGGTCCTGCAGACCGGGGGGAAACCCGATCCCGCTGTGCCGAATCGCCTCGGTCTTCCCCGAGCCCGGCTCGCCCACCACGACATACCACGGCATGTCGTAGAGATTCTTCCCGTAGTCGCGGAAGGTCTGCACGCCCCCCTCGAACTGCCTCCTCAGGTCATCGAGCTTCGCCCGGTCCGCGACCTTGTTCACACCGCTGGGCGTCGCCGCGGCACTGTCCGCGATACTCGCCTCCACCTCGCTGGCCTTCTTCTTGTCCCGTTTCTCCATGACAAACGCGAACAGCGCCAGCACGAAGGTCACGACCGCCATCGCCACGCCCAGCATGAACCCGAGCTGCGGCATCTTCAGCAGCGTGAACACGCCGTAGATGCCGCCTGCCAGAACCATGCCGATCGCCGCTTTCCCCGGGATCGGCAGCGCCATGCCCTTCGCGATCAGTCCACGCATCCGTTTCCGCCTCCGTGCGGCCCGATCGGGGCCGCGCGTTCACTCAGCCTTGGTCACCATCCGCCACGAGCGCACCGTCGATCGCGTCGAACGCGTCGCGCATCTCCGCGGACTGCGAGAGATAGAGATACACACTCGTCACGATCAGCGACACGAGCACCACCACCATCGCGATCACGAGGCTCACCAGGCTCCGTGTGGGAGGCTGGATCAGGTCGCTCGTGTCCGTGTGCTCGTACGCCTCGGGGACGATCCGCGCCCCCGCCTCGGTCTCCATGATGTCCCGGAGTCGCGCGTTCATCTCCATCATCTTGCGACGCAGATACTCGGGCTGCCCCGCGTAGAACCCCGTGAAGCCCAGCCCGAGACAGGTGTAGAACACGCTCAGGCGCTCCGTTGCCTCCCGGCTCGTGTCCCGCAGCGTCTCGTCCAGAAGATCGAAAAAATGCTCGTCGCCGTCATTGACGCTGTAATACTCGTTCTGAAGTCGGCTCGCTTTCCACTCGCTCGCAAAGGGCAGCTGGCTTTCTTCGATCATGAAATCCACGAAGTAGATCAACGGACGCTCGACTTTGTCGTACTGCTGCGCCAAGACCGCATCCCCACCGGCCTTCGATCGCTGCCGAGAGAGGATGGTCTTGAGATCCGAGCGAACCATCGTCGGCTCCATCGGCGCGCCCTTCCGGGCCGACCGGTTCAGCCGGCACACATACTGAAACAGCTCTTCACAGACTCCGAGTAGCTTCATCCGCCTTCGCTCCATCCCCGATCGTGCCGAGCCCGATGCCGCGCCGTGAGCCCGCGCAGCCGATACCAGCCCCGCGATCAGTCGGGGATCGTCATGTACAGCGAAACATCATCGAATTCGTTACGCTCGACCCCCGGGAAATTGAGGGCGAGCACCTTCTCCTCTTCGATCAGACCCCAAACCCGCGTGCTCTGGCTCCGGTCGATCCTGAAGTAATGCAGCCCGATCTGAGCAGGCAGCTCGAGCGGGGGATGGCGCTCTTCCGCAAGGTGCACACCCCGCACCCGCGTCGTCGCCTTGCTCATCGCCGTCAGCTTGAACTCACCCTGATCCTCCACCATCTTCGCGAGCTCGCGCGGATCCCGCCCCGTCTGGATACCCAGGAAGTACTCGTTGGGCTTGGTGAGCTGCTCGTCGTTCAATTCCGCGACAAGCACGCCGTCCTTCATCTCGAACCGCACCCGTGCCCAGCTCGCCGTGCCCTCGCTCCGCAGCTGCCCACGGATCCGATCGCACAGCACCTCGAATACCCGCCCGGGGTCGTCGTGGTTGTAATCCGGCGCGTCCCACGCATCGCGATCGGGCTGAAGCGAAGCCAGCCCGCCCAGCAAGCCTCGCAACTCGAGATACATCTCGAAAGGCCCGACACCGCCCTCCGCACGCACCAGGTGAATGAGCCGCGACGCGTAGGTGTTCAGCGTCTGCAGGCGGATCATCTGCTGGACATGCACCCCCCGCATCTGCTCGAGATTGAAACCGCCGCGCGTCATCTGCACGACCGTCTCACCCCGCGCCGCCTCAACATCGTTCGCGATCCCGCGCATCATCTCGCGCAGCACGCTCGACCCGCTGAGAAGCATGCAGGGCGGCACGAAGGTCCGCTCCAGACGAGGCGTCCCGATATCCTCACCCGCCGCGTGACCCACGCGGATCAGCGGGAGCACCTCCATATCCGTTGTGTCGTCCCCCTCCATGACGAGCCGGGCGTTCACCTTGCGCACCAGCATGCCCTGCGGGTTCTCCCCCGAGTTCTCGTCCGATGCCTCCGCTTCTTCAACGCGATACAAACGCTTGATCCGCCAGTCACTCTCACCGATATCCAGCGCGTTCGCCCGCTCTTTCTGCCACAGCGGGACCCCGAGACTCACCGTGAACGACGCGGTGCTCGCGTTGAAACGCTCGGAAATGTCCATCGAGGGCAGGTCGCAGTTCCCGGGGCAATCCACCTCGATCCCGCTTGGCATCACAACCCGCAGCCGGTCGAACCGGACACGCATGTTGGTCAACTCATCGGTGCTCAGACGGCTCTCCACCACACCGTACGGATACCCCCAGCCCAGCCGCCGGTCCCGCCGAGAGCGATCAGCCACCTGCCGCCCAAAGGCCTGGAGATGGTGCGGCTGCAGAAAGAGCCCCTCATGCCAGTGGACCTCGACCGTCATCCGTCACCCGACCCTTTCTTCCAACGAAACACCCACCCCAAGGAAGTGGGCGACCGAGCCCCTCACCGTCCGCGCGGACGGATGATGTCCTCGACGGTCCGCGCAACGGCGCGCATCATCTCCGCTTCAACCGTCGCCTGATCGAGCTTGCCCGCCAGTTCGCGATACTTCCGCCACGCCGCGAGCTCGATGCTCTCGTTCCACTTCTTCTCGTTCTTCGCCATGTTCTCGATGTTCAGCGGGCTGATCTGCCCCATCTGCGTGAACGCCGTGCTCCCGACCTTGCCGATCGAACTGACCAGCGCCGCCGTGAGCTGCCGGAACCGCTCGAGACTCTCCGCAACTTCCCCGCGCCCCGTCTCGCCGCTCCCCGTCACATACGACGAGAGCGTCGATCCGAGCTGAGTCCTGCTGCGATGCTGTGAGTCGGGCGCAATCTGGCGCCAGATCTTCCACACCAGCGTGTCGAGCAGGATCACCTGCTCCGCCATGATCGCAGACACCTCGAGCACGCGCCCCGTGTCCGCGTCCTTGTCCGCGTCGACCTGCATCGCCGCCTTCGCACGCGAGAGCGACTCAACCGGTATCTCGCCGGTCCCCGCGGGCGCGATCCCCACGCCCGCGAGACGCTCGCCCGCCTCCCGCCGCTGCTCCGGAGTCATCGATTCGGCGGCCTTCATCAACTGCCTGAGCAGGAAGGCCGGGTCATTGAACTCCGCCATGTCCGTCGCAGAAACGAGCGTTCCCTCGGTTGCACCGCTCACGACGCGCCCTCCCTCCCAAGCCGGGAACCGGTCCTCCACCAGGCTGAGAAACTCGTTCTGCTCCGAGAGCGGGACCTTCTCGAGCGCCGCTCGGACCTCATCGTCCAGGTGTGCGCGACGAGACTCCGCGGGCTCGTCCGCGAGATCCGCCTGGATGAGCCGCAGGCGGTTCGCGGTCAACTCCGCGAGCGAGCGCCAGGATTCTCCGCCGTTCCCGCTCATCCCACGACTCCCTCGGACACCGCTCGGACAACCCGCGAACTGATGGGCCCACGCAAGCCCACCCGTCTATCTCATACCGCATGGGCGAGAGCCCCTTCGTCCGCATCATACAGACCGTCCGGAAACGCCGCGCCGCCACCCCGCCCAAGGCAACGCCCCGGGAGGATGCGCCGCCCATTCCGGTCGGTCCGACCGAGAACCTTCCCCGGACCGCGCAAACTCCGCGCCCGCGTCAGGGATCCCCATCTCGGATCCGATCTCCCCCCGACGGATCGGAACACCACCGCCCGGAGGGAACCCAATGCCGCGTCACAGCAACACCTTCGCCCGAAACACCCGGCTCGTGATCACCGCGCTCGGCGCCGCCGCCGGCCTGACGGGCTGCTACACCTCCTCCAATGCATCCCTGGGCTTCCGCCCCAATCCGGTCGTGCAGGATCGCTACGCGGTGACCGATTCCGTGGGCGCCGCGATGTTCGCCCAGCAGGTCCGCCTCGCCCACGCGCAGGCGAACGAGGGCCGCCTGAACCGGAGCGATTTCGCGACGGCCCCTCTCACGGACTGATCCCGCCGACTCAGCCGAGATCAGGGCGCCACGACGAACGACGCCCGTTCCGTCGCGGTGAGTTGTTTCATCACCATCTTGCCGAGACTCCCGAAATCGTCCGCGTCGATCGCGAGACGGAACCCGACATCCACGAATCCGTTCGTCCCACGCGTCGGACCGGTATCCGGGCGCTCCTCCGAAGGCTGCACAGCCGGATCGGAGAGCGCCGACGCCCCCATCACCCAGACTTCTTCCGACTCCTCCGACTTGAGCACATACTCCGCCACATTACCGATGATGTGTCGGAAGAGCACACCGTCACCGAACGCGTCATCTCCCGTACCACTCCCCGCCGCGCGGTAGAACCACAGCCGGTCATCCAAGTTCCCAGTCACCCTCCAGATATCAGCCCGGATCGACTCGCGCCCGTCGTAGCTCCACTTCCCGGGCTGGTAATGCGTGACCCCGAACGCGAGCGCCGCCTCGTAGTGGGCGTACTGCCGCGCGAACGACGCGTCCCGCAGGTTCCAGCGCCCCGAGTCAACCGGGGGCACCCTTGAGAGCGCCGCGTTGAACTCTTCGACCGTCGGGAGCCGACACCCGAACGCCTCCGCTGCTTCCCGAGCAAGCCGCGACGGAATGTAATTCACCGGACAAAAATCGTCGGGTGGGCCACCTTGGGATGCAGAAATCGTGTCATCCGTCCCGGGCTCGACAAGCCCGTCCGGATACGCCGGATAGGACGCCTTCTCGATCGCCGGCCCGTATTCTGACCCGACAAGCCAGCGGGGCGCCGCCTGCACGCGATGCCGCGTCTCGTTCCGCCCACGGACGAACGGATCTCTCGCTGCCGGCCCCTCGAACAGGTCGCCTCTGAACTTCATGTTGCGTGGGTTGTCATCGAACACCTCGAACCACTCGTCGATCGCCGGACCGATCCGCCCCGCGCGATAACGCATGATCTCCGCGCACACCGCAACCGAGACCTCGTCCTCCGAGAGAAACACCTGCCCCCCGCTCAGCAGGTCACCGATCAGTCGGAAACGCACCGAGGGCCCGCCGTCCTTGATGTACCGAACGGTTGGAGGCTCCGCATCCTCGTCGAGTTCCGCCCGCCATCCGTCCAGCCCGGCACCAACAGGCCCAAAATCCTCAGCCGCCCAGCCACGCCTGCCCTGACGCGCGTCGTTGAGCGCCGCCCGGAAGTCCGCGACCCAGGACCGCACCCCAGCCCGCTCATCGTCGCCCAGCGTCTGGGCCGCGAGCGACTCAACCGAATCGAGTTCTGTCGTCACTCGATCCAACAACCGCCGATCGATCGCCGGGATCTGGTCCCGAGCCGAACGGGACGCTTCATCGATCGCCTCCGCCGCGGCATTCTCGATCCGCGTCCGGATCCCGACGACCTCCGCATTGAACCGGCTGCGTCCGCTCAGCAGACGGGCCCCGAGCGCACCCCGCCAATCTTCCCCGACGCCCTCGAACCACGACGCCGCACCGGACACCGCGTTCGCAAACGACCCCCGATCGCTCGCCTTCGCGACCCCACGGAGCCACCAAGCGGACACGATCGTGCGCAGCCTGGGCGACACCCGCTCCCAATCCGATTCCGACAATCTGTCTCGAATCGCAACCAGCCCATCGACCAGCATCGCACGGTCCGATCCGAGCGACCCCGCATCACGCGGCCACGCGTCATCTTCCTCACCGAGATCGCCGAGCCGCTCCAAAGCCGCAACCGCAATCCCCGCTCGAGCGTCCGCCTCCGCCTCCGCGACAAAGGCCAGCAACAACCGCCCCGGGTCGTTCTCATTCTCGAGACCGATCAACCCACGAGCGGCCGACGCCGCGTCCGCGATCGCCGGGACCCCGAGAAGACCGCCGAAGGGATCCTCGCCGATCGTCCCGAGAGCCGCGATCAGGTCCCCGCGTACGGCAACATTCACTTGGCCCTCGACTTCGCCGAGCACCAGGCCACGCTCGATGCCTACCGCCGAAGAACGGAGCAGCCCGAGCGCAGCATCCAGAGCGTCAAGCCTCCGAGACAGAAGGCTCTCGGTGTCATCCAGCCGCCGAGGAATATCCCCACCGACCTCGTACAAACGCTCATCACCCCACGCCTCGATCGATCCGAGCGCCTCCGCGAACACCTCAGCCGCGGTCGTCGCGATGAGGTCCCGAACCGCGTCCGGCTCGAACCCACCGAACGCCCGCCCCTCAGCGAGCAACCCGTCAACGCGCGTCCGTGCCTCAGCGAAGCTCTCGTCGATGCCCCGGCGCGCCACCCGCAAGCGGTCCGTCTCGCCCGCC
Organism: Phycisphaerales bacterium UBA7812; assembly: GCA_002480345.1. Lineage (GTDB taxonomy): Bacteria > Planctomycetota > Phycisphaerae > Phycisphaerales > UBA1924 > UBA1926. The sequence continues at coordinate 43,338 of DLBY01000131.1, forward strand.
CGCAGCAACTGCGCCTCCTCCCGGTCGCCCGCCCAAGTCTCCCACGCGTCGATCTGTTCCTCGGCAAGCCGCGCCCGAACCGATGCCAGCGCCCCCGTCCCACCGGACTCATCGCCGATGCTCTCCCGCCATTCCGCGATCAGCGTGCGGGGCGGCTTCAGCACGCGGTCGTATACCGCCTCGATATCCGCCTCAACCGAATCGAACGCCTCGCGCAGGGCCACACGCTCCGCACGGGCCTCCTCCTCAAGGCTGGACCAACGCGGCATCGCTCGCAACGCAGCAAATCTCCGCTCGATCTCGTCCAACCTGGGCTCGAGCACATCGCGCCCGCCCGCGATTTCCTCCTCCGCATCCCGCGTCCGCTCTGGCTCGGCCTCGATCGCTTCGTCCCACTTCTCCCGTGCCGCCACCGTCGCGAGTCCGAAGCCGGTGACAACCCAATCCGCGGGCGCGATCACGGACGAATTCTCCGCCGCGACGAGCCACGAATCAGCCAACTCGATCCGTGCGTCGATCCACAACGCGAGGGAGGCAGCGTCGTCCCCCATCGGCTCCGCCTCGATCCGCTCCCGCACCGATCCGACCCAGCGTTCCAGTTCAAGAAGGTCCACGCCCTCGCTCGACCACGACGACTCGAGCCATCCGCTGACCCGCTCCAGAGCGGCTGCTGCGCTGCGAAGCCGCCCATCGAGGTCCGCGACGCCCTCGCCAGGCGCGACCAC
>DLBY01000047.1 GCA_002480345.1 Phycisphaerales bacterium UBA7812
GGTGCTCAACGAGCCGCACGGGGTGTTCAACGACGATCCGGCGCTCTGGGATGCGTACCTCACCCAGGCGCTCGGCGTGATCCGCGCGAGCAACCCGGACCGCTGGGTGCTCGCGGGGCCTGTCCGCTGGAACTCGATCGCGGCGCTATCCTCGTTCAACCCGCCCCCCGATGAGCGCCTGATCCTCAGCGTGCATCACTATGAGCCCTTCGCCTTCACCCATCAGGGCGCGAGTTGGGTGGATCCGAGTCCCCCCGTCGGCACGGAGTGGACAGGCGATGCGTTCACCGTCGCGATGCCCTGGGACAACTGGTCGTGGGGCACGGCCGTCACGCCCGTCGCGGAGGGCCTCTCGATCGACTATCAGCAGGGCTGGGCGGGTCTGTTCTTCCACCGCGACACCCGTGTCGCCGATGCCCGCCGCGTCGTCTTCGAGGTTGATCGCGCGATGAGCCTGAGTGTCGTTGTGGGCAACGACGACGAACAGCAGGCGTTCCCCGTCCAGACCGATCCGGGAGGGGGCGTGCAAGCCGTTGATCTCCCGCCGGGTTTCATGCCGATCGACCGCGTGATTCTCCAGAACGCGACGCCCGACGCCCAGCAGCCCTGGACGCTCCTGTCGATCCGTCTCGAGTCAGGCCCCGCGAGCGCCGCGGAACCCCTGATGACGACGGAGCGCGGCGCCGTCGAGGCCTCGATGCGCCTCGCCGCCCGCTGGGGCCGCGAGCGGGGCCTGCCGGTCCACCTGGGCGAGTTCGGGGCGTATTCCACCGCGGACATGGACTCGCGCGCCCGATGGACGCGTGCGGTCCGCGAGAGCGCCGAGCGGAACGGGATCGCGTGGGCCTACTGGGAGCTCGCCGCGGGGTTCGGGTTCTTCGATCCGCAGGCGGGCTCTGTCCGGGCGCCGCTGCTCGACGCGCTCACAGACTGAGACGCCGGGTGGGTTCCCTCACTTGCGGAGCTGCCCGAACCGCCCCCAGGGCGAGCGATCGGTCCGCGTCCCGACGACCGGCACGAACCCCGAGACACGCTCCGCCCGCTCGACGGACAGGAACGCGTCGGGCGCGATCTCCGCGATCCGCTCGAGCAGCCCGGGCACATGCCGCCGTCGGACGGGGACAAAGACGATCTCCGCGGGTCCCGACCGGTCGTGCCCGTCGATTCGGGTCGCGGTGTAGCCCGCGTCCCGCAGCACGCCCGCGAGCCCGAGCTCGGGTGCCTGGTTGATGACCCGGACGACGCGGAAACCGATCGCGAGGCGGTTCTCGATGGTCATCCCGACGAGGGTCCCGGTCGCGAACCCGCCCGCGAACGCGAGCACCGTGAGCGGATCGCTCAGGTTCCCAACGACCCCGCCGACCGCGAGGACCCAGATCAGCACCTCGAGAAACCCCAGGGCCGCCGATGCGACGCGATGCCCCGCGATCACCATGATCATGCGCACGGTGCCGATCGAGACATCGCAGATGCGGGCCGCGAAGACGAGCAGCGGAATCATCCAGTCGGCGAGTTCAGGCATCGGTCGGGCTCCGGGGGGGGAGTAGCGCGAGAGCCCGTATTTATGGCGCGGTCGGGACGCGGGGCGGCCCGTTGCGCCGCCGGCGCCTGTTTCAGGCAGCGCGGCGGATGCTCGTCGCGGCGCGCGCAATCTGGACCCGCCGGGCCGCGGAACGCTCCGCTGCGGATGGGCCGCTCGGTATGCCGCGCCGCGCGACAAGATCGGGCCGGGTCGGGCGGCACGCGAGCGTCCGCACGCTCGAGGCGGTGTGCACCGCGTCGTAGCCGCGGGGCGGGATGCTGCGCCGGTTCACCGCGTCCACCCGTTCTTGCCCAGCAGTTCGGCGGTGTGCCGGCGGATGTCGTCCACCGCGCCCAACCGTTCGCGCAGCAACTCGGACGCCTCCGCGAGCCGCGCTCGATCGGACTCGAGGCGTGAACTGCACGCGTCGTCGAGCAGTTCCCCGACCGATTCGATCCGCGCCAGCGTCTCCTTCGCGAGTCGGGCGCTGTCCGCCGCGGCCTGCTCCAGCCGCGATGATTCGGCCGCGCGCCGCGTGCTGCACGCTTCATCGAGCACCGATTCGACGCGCTCGGCGATCGCGCCGAGGCGGGCACGGGTCTGGGCCGCGAGCGTGTCGGCGGGCTTCTGCCGGATCGACGAGCGGGTGCCAGAGGACGAACGGACCTGAGAGATTCGCTTGGTTGGCATGGGACCCCTCCGTGCGTCGCACCGAACGGGCGTCGGGACGCGACGGGGTCATCGGTGCGGAGCACGCGCGACTCGCGAGCCGGGGCCCGTCGGAGTTCCGAGCCGGATCGGATGGATCGTCCGCCGGGGTTGGTGGGGGCGGTCGCGGTCCGATAGGCGGGGCAAGGGCGGGCGTGGGTGCCCGACGAGCGTGCACGGGCCAATCCGACTGAGCCGTCCGTGGATCACTGCCGACCGTCGCCGGGCAGCGACATTCGCGACCGGGCGTGTGATGGCGCGGGTCCGGATGAACGCTTCTCAGCCCCGCGTGATCTCGTACCGCAGCGCATCGAGCCCGTCGCAGTCCTCGCGTCCGACGAGGGACATCCCGATCTTCTCGAGAACGCGGACCGACGCGCCGTTCTCCGGCAGCACGAGGGCGATGATGCGCCCGAGGCCCAGCGTCTCGAACCCGAACGCGAGCGACGCGCGCGCCGCTTCGGTCGCGTATCCCTTTCGCCAGTGCGCGGGCAGGAACCGGAACCCGACGTCGACTTCGTTGAGATCATCGAGGTGCTTGAGGCCGCAGAAGCCGATCAGGTCACCGGCGCGGGCGCCGGACGCCGGATCGTCCTTGCGAAGGAAGCAGCCCCAGCGCCCGAACCCATTGGTGCGAAAGTCGGGGTGTTGCTCGATCGCGTCGCGGGCCTGCTCGACGGATTCGAGCGGGGGCTCGCCGGTGTAGCGCATGACTTCGGGCGTGCTGTTGAGGACAAAGAACGACTCGGCATCTGCGCCGGTCATCGCGCGGTGGATGAGGCGGGGGGTTGTGGGGCCGGTGCGGTACTGATCCATCGTTCTTTCAGAATGTGTCACAAAGTGGAGAGCACATTTCTCACGATCACCCGCAGCATGAGCGCGACGAACGCGAGCGGGAACATGAGCACGAGGGGGATAACACCCGGGAGCAGAGATCGCGCCGCACTCGGCGATCGTTGGCTGAACCACCAGCCGAGCACCACGGCATCCAGGAGCACGACAAGCGTCATCCATGTCGTTACGAGCCCGGTTCTTCCCGGCGAGTAATCGAATCCGTTGCGGAATGTCGTGATGAGGAACGGCAACTGCAGACTCACCGCGGCGAGCCAGATCACGAGACCGAGAAACCGAATGCGGCGTCGAGAACTCTTACATTCCGAGGCAGGTTCTCCGGGGCCTCCGCTCACTGTCGCTTGCCCTTCCCCTTCCGGTCGTCCCGGTAGTCCTTCTTCCCCTTGTCCCGGCGCTTGCTCTTCATGCTCCGGCGCTTCCCGCCCGGCATCTTCTGCTTGAAGCCCGCGCCATCGCTGTGGCCGAGCCCGCCCGCGTCGTCGCCCAGCGTGAGCTTCAGCCCGCCCCCGCCCTTGATCTTGCCCGCGGCCCGCCCCTCGGGGTCCGCCACCTGCAGTTCCAGCTGCCGGCGCTGCAGGTCCACCGCCGCGATCACGACATCGAACATGTCGCCCATCTTGTACGACCGGCCCGAGTTCACATCGACCAGCGCCCCCGTCCGGCTGTCCATCTGCCACTTCGGGCGCTTGTTGTCCCGCGTCACATCACCCGGCAGGTCTTCCTTCTTGATGAGACCATCAGCAAGATACTTGTCGATCTGCACGAACACGCCCTTGGGCGTCACGCCCGTCACGACGCCCGGCATCGTGTCCCCGATGTGCTTCTCCGCGAGCAATTGGAGCACCAGGAACTGCCGCAGCTCGCGCTCCGCGGATTCCGCGTTCTGCTCGGTCTGGGTGATCTGGTGCCCGATGTCGACCAGCACGCTCTCCGGGGGGCAGTCCCGCTGGTCCGCGATCTTCTTGCCCAGTTTCTTCCACTCGCTGTCGTTCCCGTCCAGTGATTCGGGCCGCTTCGTGCCGTTCTCGGTGAACTTGAGGTACTGCGCGATCGCTCGGTGCACCGTCAGGTCCGCGTAGCGCCGGATCGGGCTGGTGAAGTGCGCGTAGGCGCTGCTCGCGAGCGCGAAGTGCCCGATCTGTGCCGGGCTGTACTCCGCCTTGGTCAGCGTCCGCAGCACCGCCATGTGGACGGCCTTCGCGGCCGGCTTGCCCCGCGTCGCGTCCAGCAGCCCCTGCATCTCCTCGCGGGTCGGCGCCTTGGGGATCTTGTACCCCGCGACGGTCGCCGCCTTCTGCAGGTGGTCCACATCACCCGGGACCGGATCGGGGTGGATCCGCCGGATCAGCGGCACGCCCAGCTTCTCGAACAGTCGGGCGACGACCTCGTTCGCCTCGACCATGAACATCTCGATCAGCTTGTGCGTGTACGCGTCGTCCTCCTGCTCCGCGTCGATGACCTTCCCGTCCTCGTCGAAGATCAGGTTCACATCGGGCAGGTCCAGGCTGATCATGCCCTGCCGATGCCGACGGCCCTCGATCGCGCGCGCGCACGCGTTCATCTCGCGCATCGTCGCGATCAGTTCCTCGCTGTACACCGGCTCGGTCTTCGCGTGCCTCTTCGCTTCTTCGAGGTCCCCGTCGATCAACGCCTGCGCCTCGAGGTAGGTCGTCCGCTTCCGGCTCTTGATCAGCGTCTGCTGCACGCCCTCGGAGCGGATCTTGCCCTGCGTGTCGTACCGCATCCACGCCGTCTTCGCGAACCGGGGCACGCCCTCCTGCAGCGAGCAGATCCCGTTCGACAGGATCTCGGGCAGCATCGGGATGACCAAGCGGGGCAGGTAGCACGAATTCCCACGCTCGTACGCCTCTTCATCAAGCGGTGAGCCCGCGGGGATGAAGTGGGCGACATCCGCGATGTGCACGCCCAGTTCCCAGCCGTCGTAGCCGAACTCGGACTTGTCGAGCCTGCGGATGCTGATCGCGTCGTCGTAGTCCTTCGCGTCCGGGGGGTCGATCGTCGCGATGAACAGGTCGGTGATGTCCGCCCGGCGCGATTCGCCCCGCTTGTCGGCCTCTTCATCCAGCGCCGCCTGCCCCCGCTTCTCCCAGTCGTCGATCTGCCGGTCGAACTCCCGGCTCGCCTCGCGGGCCTGGTTCACGCAGTCGTCGTCGAACTCGCTCTCGGGCAGCGAATACGCCGCGATCACCGCCTGCGTCTCCACATCGGGCTCGCCCGCCTCGCCCAGCACCTTCGTGATGACCGCCTCGGGCATCCCCCCGCCCTCGGCGTACTCGATGATCTCGAGCACCACCTTGTCGCCCGGCTTCACATTCTTGCTCGTCGCGTCGCGGATGCGGACCGGGTCGGTCAACTCCTTCCCGTCGGGATAGGCCAGCCAGGTATCCCCTTGCTTGCCGATCTCGCCCGTAAAGTTCGCACGCTTGCGCTCGAGCACCTCGAGTACCTCGCCCGCGAACTGCTTCTGCAGCGTGCCCAGGCGCTTCTCGCGACGCTGGTCGCGCTCGAACCAGATCTTGACGGTGTCGCCCGACAGCGCGCCGTTCGTCGCGTGCTCCGGGATGAACACATCCCCGTCCGCGGTCTTGGTATCGGGGATCACGAACCCGAATCCCTTGGCGCTGCCCCGGAAGGTCCCGATCAGTTCCCCCTGGTTGGGCATGTGAGGCAGGGTGACATACCCGTCCTCGTCGATCCCCACCTTCCCCTCGTCGCGCAGCGCGAACACCGCGTCCTTGAACGCCTGCATCTCGTCTTTGAATCCCAGCTCGACCGCGAGCGGACCGAGTGCCCGGGGCTCGTAGGTGTGGTGGCGGAGGTGCTGGAGCACACGGTGTTGGATACGCAATGCCATGGCACAGGGTAGTGGCGCGGGCCGATCGGCACGGCTCCCGGCACGCCCGCGATCGCAAAAGGCCCGGCCGTCGGGCCGGTCACACCCCTCGATGCCGGTCCCAGCGTCGCTTCGCGAGTTCCCGCATGTCGGTCACGGTGTCGGTCTCGTCCACGATCTCGTCACCCAGCAGCGACTCGATGAGATCTTCCAGCGTGACGATGCCCGAGAAGCCCCCATACTCATCCACGACCTGCGCGATGTGCCAGCCCTGCCGGATCAACTCGTCCAGCCCGTCGAAGACGGATCCCGATTCCGGGAGCGCGGGCATCGGCTGCGCCAACTCCCCGACGCGCGTTCCCAATTCCCCGCGGTGGTGCGCCTCGCTGATCGCGAACCGCGCGACATACCCCGTGAGCTGCGCACCGTCCCCTTGACGGACCGGGATCCGCGCGAATCGGATCGGGTGATGCGCCGACATCGCCTCGCCGACCGTCATCTCCTCGGGCAACGAGAACACCACGGTCCGAGGCGTCATCACCTCCCGGAGCCGGATCGTCGACAACGCCATCAGGTTCTGCGCCACGAGGTGTTCCCGCTCGCGCAGCACCCCGCTCGACTGTCCGAGTCGGATCGTCGCGATCAGCTCCGCCCGGCTGATCGAAGACTCCCCCGTCGGGCGGGCGACGAGCCGGTTGACCCACTCCAGGGGCACGATGATCGGCAGGCAGACCAGGATGAGGACGCGAACCGAGACCGCGGTGAAGCCCGCGAGGGGCTTCGCGTGCACCGCCCCGAGCGTCTTCGGGATGATCTCGCTGAACACGAGGACGAGCAGTGTCATGATCCCGCTCGCGATCCCGACCGCCGCGTCCCCGAACACCGTCGCCGCCTGCGCGCCGACGCCCGCCGCCCCGATGGTGTGCGCCACCGTGTTGAGGGTCAGGATCGCCGCGAGCGGGCGGTCGATCTCGTCCTTCATGCGCCGCAGCCGCGCCCCGACGCTCGAACCCTGCTCCGAGAGCGATTCGACATAACTCCGGGGCAGGCTCAGCAGCGACGCCTCCAGCAGCGAACAGAGGAACGACACGCCGACCGCGAGAACACCGAAGAGAATGAGCAGCGCCATCCGCGCAGGATACACCCCGACGGGCCGCGCGCCGCTCTAGGGGCGTTGCCCCGCGTGAGCGATCCCGGACTCCAGAAGACACAACGCCGCCTCTCGGCGGCGCTGCGTGCGTGAGATGAGCCGGTGCCGGATCGGCCCGCCCGCTTACGGGCAGCCCGCGCTGAACGCCGACACGAAGGAGGTGATATCGCTCAGGTCGTACACGCCGTTGCCGTCGAAGTCCGCGACCGGGTCGTTGCTCGTGAACGCGGAGACGAACGCGGTGATGTCGCTGAGGTCCAGCAGCCCGTCGCCGTTCAGGTCCGCGGGGCAGTCGGGCTCGACCGTGTACTCGAACGCGCCCATGTCCACCGGCGCGAACAGGCCCGTGTTCGCGGTGTCCGCGTCGTCGAACACGCGGGCGTTGCCCTCGAAGTCCTCAGACAGACCCACCTGGTTCGTGAAGGTCGAATCCCCCGCGTCGATCGCGACCGAGCCGGGCATGATCCGGTAGTCTCCCGCGCCACGGTCAGCGAACACCGGGTCCCCCAGCACGAACGCGAAGCCCAGCGACGCGGTCCCGCCGCCCGTCGCGAAGTCCTCGAAGTTCGCGGTGTCGAACAGGTTCGAGTCGCTGGCGATGATCGAGGACCCGTTCGCCTCGAACGCGAACGAGCGGACCGTCTCGCCCATCGAGAAGATGTTGTTGACCACCTGGGCGGTCACGCCCTGCGTCGCGGCGTTCGCGGTGATACCGCTCGCGAGGCTGTACGACCCCCAGGCCCCGTTGCTGCCGTTCCGGGGGCGGGCGCGGTCGGCGCCGTCCGACCCCTCGAGATAGTCGGGCCATCCACCGACGCCGCCGTTGCCGCCGAAACTCGGCACCTCCGGGAGCACCCGGGCACCGCGCGTCCCGCGGACGCCCTGCGTGAGGTCCGCGATTGTGTTGTGGACGATCACGGCGCGGGCGCCGGGGTTCTCGACCACGACCGCCGCGGCCTTGCCGGCGTTGCCGCCGCGTCCGCCGTCGCCGTCATTCCCGCAGAAGCCGCCGTTGCCGCCGTCGCCGCCGCGGGCGAAAGTGATACCGGTGTCGGCGCCGTTGCCGCCGCTGCCGCCTTGGGCGCCGAAGCCCGCACGCCCGCCCTCGCCGCCGTTGCCCGCGACGATCGTGTGGATGACATTCTGGGCAACGGTGACCGCGCCGGTGGCGTTGGTGGACCAGATCGCGAACGCATCGCCGCCATCGCCGCCCGGGCCGCCGTTGCCGCCGTCGCCGCCGTTGCCGCCGTTGCCGCCGTTGCCGACGACGACGAAGGTAATCCCGTCGCCACCGTTGCCGCCCCGCTTGCCGCTGCCGCCGAACCCGCCGTTCCCGCCGACGCCGCCCTCGATCGCGAACATCTCGGTGTTGCGGATCGTCGCGATGGGCCCGTCGACGAGGCGGATGCCGTACGCGTCGCCGCCCCGGTTCGCGCTGCCACCGTTACCCGCGTCCTCTCCGGCGGTGCCGTTCTTGCCGTGCACGCTGAGGTTGGTCCCGTCGGCACCATCGTTGCCGCCCGTTCGCCCGGGCTCGCCCCCGTCCCCGTCGTTCCCTGTGGGGGCGACGAGGTCGTAGATCCGGCACCCTTCGATCATCAGATTCGACGACCCGAACGCGAGGATCCCGTGCACCGCGCCCTGCTGCGTGCCGTTCCGCACATCCGCGATCTCACAGTGATAGAACGCGGGGCTCGCATCTTGGATCCGCACCGCCTCGCTGTCGATCCCGCGGAGCACCGCGCCGGTCAGTTCGCCGTCCGAGCCCGCCTCGAACACGAGCCCGCTCCACCGCCCGGACGCGGGGAGAAAGGTCGCGGGCGTTGCGGTGCTCGCCTCGACACTGAGGAACCCCCCGCTCTGGACGCGGATCTCCGCGCCGTTCGCGATCGACACCGCGACGCCCTCCTCGACCGTCAGCGTGCCCTGGATGATCAGGTCCTCGGTCACATCGATCGCGGAACCCGCCGTCCAGGTCAGGTTCCCCACGATCGTGTCAGCGGATGCCGCCCCCGCGAGCAGGGACAGGGTGGCGGCCGCCGAGATCCGGATGGTGCTGGTCTTGAGCATGATGGTCATCTCCTTGCGTACTGCCCGGCACGGACGCGTGCCCGCACCGGCTCGTTGATTGGGTGTCTCTCCCTCGGAGCCGCCCACACCGGCCGACCCACACCCACTCAGGCGACACCCACCGACGCCGCGCCCGAAGATCCCCGAAAAAAATCCACAACCACGACCCGCCGGAAGCCCGAGCACCCGCACCTCGGAGGTCTCGCTCAGACGCCCCCCGATCCGCATCACCTCGATCTCATGGAGTCCCTCGGGCGCCTTGAATCCGCGGCAATCGCGGGGTGCTGCACCGCGGGATGTCTCTGAACATTGCGACCGCCTCGCGACAACACCCCCGCGCGGCCCGCGACGAGAGAGCCCGGTGACCCAATCCCTGGTTATCGGGCGTCCTGATCGCACAAATCGGCACAGTCCACCCCGTTCGGGGTGGACAGGCTTTGGTCCGTGAGGCATGCTTCTGACCCGTCCCCCGCATGGGGCTCGATCGCGCCGTCCGTTCGGGGCCGATCGATCACACTGAGATTCGTCCGAGGAAAGAGGATCCGATCATGCGTCACACCGCTCTGCTCGCGCTCGCCGCCGCCGCCCCCTTTGCCGCCGCCGACCTCGTCACCTACCGCTACAACGGCGAAGTCGCGACCCAGACCTACTGGTCCGCCTTCCACGGCCAGCCCGTCGAACTCAGCGTCACCATCGACACCAGCACCGCCGCGAGCAGCCAGTCCGCCAACCAGGCGCTCTATCAGAACGCCGTGGTCGATGGGTACTTCCAGATCGGGGAGACCCGCTTCAACATCGCCGAGAACGCCTCGACGAACAATGTCAGCGTCCGCACCAATGTCTACGACCAGTTCACCGATTCCTACACCAACCGCTACCAGGTCTCCGTCTCCAGCGACGGCATCGCCCGCGATGGATGGGAATTCCCCGGGACCATCAGCTTCTGGATCACCGATAAGGACACCCCCGCGGACACCGTGCTTGACCTCGGGCTGCTCCAGCCCCTCGATACGCTCAGCACGATCTTCGAAGGCGTGGTCGACAGCGTCGTCGCGAGCATGGGCGCTTTCCGGGGCGTCTCCAGCACGATCACCAGCGGCAACGGGTCCGTTTCCGTACTGATCCCCGCCCCCGGCGCGGGCCTCGCCCTCGGAGCAGGGCTGCTCGCCACCCGTCGCCGTCGCTGAGCACCACGACGCAGCCTTCTGTCAAAGCTCCCGATCAAGGGCCCGCTCGCGGGCCCTTGATTGCTTTAGGGCTCACGAGATCGGCGTTCGCGGAGTCGGAATCAGCACGCCTCCCGAAGCGCTGTCGCGGCGCACGATCTCGAACCCCACGCCGAACACATCCTCCAGCACGCCCGGCGTGAGCACCTCCGCGACCGCCCCGCGCGCCGCGACCCGTCCATCCGCGCCCAGCACGATCGCGTCGTCCGCGAACCGGAGCGCCTGGTTGAGATCGTGCAGCACCACCAGCACCGCGTGCCCCCCGCGCGCGAGATCCTCAAGGATCGACAGGCTGTCGAGCGCGTCCCGGGGGTCCATCGCGCTCACCGGTTCGTCCGCGAGAAGCACCCCGCCGGTCATCCCCTCCATCTGCGCCAGCGCCCGCGCCAGCGCCACGCGCTGCTGCTGCCCCACGCTGAGGTGCTCGAAGCGGTCCGGCGCACGCGCCGTCATCCCGATCCGCGCGAGCGCCCCATCGACGATTGACGCGCTGTCTGCGAGGCCCCCGCGCGCCACCAGCCCGAAGCGCACCACCTCCGCGACCGAATACCCGAACGCGACCTCGGGGCGCTGCGTCACCAGCGCCAGCCGACGCGCCCGCTCCGGCGCCGTCCACGACCGAACCCCCCGCGCCCCCAGCGTGACCCGGCCCTCGTCGCACGCCGCGAGCCCCGCGAGCACCCGCAGCAGCGTGCTCTTGCCCGATCCGTTGGGCCCCACCAGTGCGCACACCCGACCCGCCCGAAGGTCCAGCGAAACACCGTCGAGCACCCGCGGCCCGCGCCGATACCCGAAGCACACGCCCTCGCAGGAAAGAACCGCCTCCACGATCCGAGCATAGCCCCCGCGGCCCCGCCGACCGACCCGCGTTTCACCCGTCCGGCCTCCGCCAACCCGACTATCGTTCCGCTCGCCGCCCTCTCCTCAACGAGGCGGGCGATCGTCCACTCGACGGGAGACCCCGCGCCATGACCGACCAGACCCGCACCGTCGCCGTTACCGGAGGCACCGGCTTCGTCGGCCGCCACCTCGTCCGCGAACTCCTCGAGCGGGGTCACCGCGTCCGCGTCCTCGCCCGCGATGCCCAGAAGGCCGGCAAGGTCCTTCCAGAAGACGCCGTCACCAGCGGCCAACTCACGATCGTCCTGGGCGGCATCTTCGACGACGACGCGCTCGTGTCCCTCGTCGACGGCGCCGACGCGTGCGCCCACCTCATCGGCATCATCCGCGAAGCGCGGGGCGGGCAGACCTTCGATCGCATGCATGTCCAGGCGGTCGAGCGGATCACCGCGGCCTGCGCGCGCGCCGGCGTCCACCGGTATCTCCACATGTCCGCGATCGCCGCCGATCCCGAGGGCAAGGCCAAGTATCAGACCACCAAGTTCCAGGGTGAACGCGTCGCGATGGAATCCGGGCTCGACTGGACCATCTTCCGTCCCGGCCTCATCCACGGCCCCGAGGGCGAGTTCATGGGCATGGCCCGCGCCTGGGCCGAGGGACGCGCCGCGCCCTTCGCCTTCCTGCCCTACTTCACCCGCATCGAGCAGGAGGGCATTCCAGGGCCCACCAACCCGCCCCGACTCGTCGATCCCATGGTCGCCCCGGTCCATGTCGACGATGTCGCCGCGGCCTTCTGCGACGCCCTCGAGCGACCCGAATCGGTCGGCGAGATCTACCGCCTCGCCGGACCCGAGACCCTCTCCTTCCCCGACATGCTCCGCTTCGTCCGCGACACCGTCCCGCACGGCAAGCGGGGCATGCCCGCCCTGGGCCTTCCCGGGCCCATCGCCGCCGGAAAGGCGATCGCCGCGAAGTTCCTGGGCCTCGGCGCCCTCCTCCCCTTCGACGCCGGGATGGCCCTCATGGGCGAAAAGGACACGCTCGCGGACACCACCAAGGCCCATCTCCACCTGGGCTTCGATCCCAAGCCCTTCCGCGAGACCGCGAAGGCCTACCTCGCCTGATCAAGCGTTTCCGGGCATCCAACTGGCATCCACGCCCCCGGGATGTGATGCTTGAGCGGCCGACAGCCGCGGCGACCGTCCCATGCGCGCATTCCGTATCATCGGACGCGGGCCGCGTTGTGGTCTCGCCTCCCAGGTGCATCCGCTGAACCCATTCGTCTACCAACTCGGGGAGCTCTTTTGCGAGGCCGCGCCCGCCGAGGAGATCGTCCGCCGATTCGGCACCCCGGTCATCGCCTACTCCGCTGCGGGGCTGCGCGCCAACATCGCCGCCGTCCGCGAGGCGTTCACCGCCATCGACCCCGAGATCCGCTTCCCCGTCCAGAGCATCCCGAGCCCGGGGGTCCTCCGCGTCATCGCCGCCGAGGGATGCGGGATGGCCGCCATGTCCGCGGGCGAACTCGAACGGGCCTGGCTCAGCCGCGCCCCCATGGGCAAAACCAGCTTCGCCGGCGTCGGCAAAACCGACGACGACATCCGCGCCGCCCTCGACGGCATCTACAGCCCACTCTTCCAGGCCGGCATCACCGTCGACGGCCGCCCACCCTACTACCGGGGGCCCGCGGGCGTCCTCGTCGCCGAGAGCCCCGACGAGATCGTGCGCATCAGCGCCGTCGCCGCCTCGCTTCGCGTGAACGCCCGCGTCGCGATCTGCGTCAACACCGCGATCGAGGCCCCGCCCGACGACCCCGTCCCCGACGCCGACGCCGAGAGCAAGTTCGGCGTCTCCTGCTCCGAAGCCATCGACATGTACCGACGCTTCGAGCACCAGCCCCACATCGCCCTGCACGGCCTCGCTGCCCACACCGGTCAGGTCACCCACACCGTCGAGTCCTACGCCGCCGCCGTCGCCCGCCTCGTCGAGACCGCGACGATCATCCGCAACCGGGGCGCGGACATCCCCATGCTCGATCTGGGCGGCGGTCTCCCCGCGATCGAGGTCAGCGACGCGACCCGCCCCCTCAGCGAATACGCCGACGCGATCGAGCCGCTTCTCTCGACCGTCCGCGATGCCTGGACCGAGACGACGATCATCATCCGTCCCGGGCGCGCCATCGCCGCATCCGCCGGCATCCTCCTGCTGGGTGTCCGCGAAACACGCCCGACCGAGGACCGCCTCGTCCTGATCTGCGACGCCGGGCTCAACCCCGCCGACCGCCCCGCCGACATCGACGGCTTCCGCACCGTCTGGCCCATCGCGACCGAACCCGAGCACGAGCCTCCCGCGCCGGGCGTCGAGCGACTCGACACCACGGGCCTCGTCTGGTCCGACATCGTCGGGCCCGCGGGGCGCGATTCCGACATCATCGGTCGGGGCAGGCTCATCCCGAGGTCGAAGGCGGGTGATCGGCTCGCTGTCTTCGCCGCCGGTGCCGACGCCCTGCACGCCGTCCAGCGGGGCGGGGATCACCCCATCCCCGCCGAAGTCCTCGTCGAGGGACGAACCCTCAAAGCACTCCGTCCCCGCGCCGGTCTTGTCGAACAACTCGCCCCCGAACTCGGCCCGCTCGAAAAACTCTGATCACGCACGCGGGTCCCCCGCCCAGCGGGCGCGGCGACCAGCCCAGCCCCGACGAAGAGATGACCATCCCCGGACCACGCAGACTCCTCGCCAGGGCCCACCCGGGGCGCGCCGTCGCGGTCTACCTGCTCCTGCTCGTCGCGTCCAACATCGTGCAGGTGGTCAACAACCGAGTCGTCTCCGCGCCCCCTCAATCCTCCAGATTCACCACCGCTGTCGCGCCGCAAACCGCGGAACGCGAGACCAGCGGGCCCACCGTTTCCCTCTCCGCGATCCGCTTCGCCGAGGCCGGTGACCGCCCGCCCATCATCCTCCTCCACGGCTCCCCAGGCGACGCGACCAACTTCCGCGATCTGGGCCCGTACCTCATCGGCGATGATCGACCGGTCGACGCGCTCGACTTGCCCGGGTTCGGCCTCTCCGAAAAATGGGTGCCCGACTACAGCGCAAAGGCGTACGCCCGTTATGTCCTCGCGTTCATGGACGCGAACCGCATCGAGCGCGCCCACCTCGTGGGCTGGTCCAACGGCGGCGCCGTCGCGCTCTTCGCCTCCGATCTCGCGCCCGACCGCATCGCGTCGCTCGCCCTCCTCGCGTCCATCGCCTGCCAGGAGACCGAAGGGTCGGGCGATTACTACTTCGAGCACGCGAAGTACGCCGTCGGCTACGCGGCACTCGTTGCGCTCCCCGAACTCGTCCCACACTTCGGTTTGCTCGGCCCGCGTTCCTTCCGCCACGCCTTCATCCGGAACTTCTGGGACACCGACCAGCGCCCCATCCGCGAGATCATGGAATCGCTCGAGACACCGACCCTCATCCTGCACGGGCGTCACGACCCGCTCGTCAGCGACTGGGCCGCCGAGCGCCACCACGAACTCATCCCCACCAGCCGCCTGGTGATGACGCCCGACAGCCACTTCCTGCCGATCATGCAGCCCGAACAGACCGCAGGCTTCATCCTCGACTTCGTCCAGCGGCACGACGAGCCCGGGGTTCCCCCTCTGACAGATGCACTCATTCAAGAGGAGCGAAGCGGACAGCCCTGGTTCTGGAACCTGCTCAACGAAGTGCGCTCGATCCCCTACCCCCTCGCGTCGATCGCGCTCGCGGTCTTCGCGGTCTGCCGCAGGGAAACCGCCACCGCGATCGCGGGGTTCTTCGTCGGACACGGTGTCCTCGACTTCGGCGTCGCCCTCGTCGGGCTCTTCGTCGGGCGACTCGCACTCCGTCCGCCTGTCACTCCTCGGCAAGGGCGTGTCCGTCGAACACCCGCCACGCTTGCGTGGACAGGCGTGTCGCTCCTCATCGCCCAGATCGCGCTCTCCAGCAGGACCGGCCTCGACCACTCCGGGCCGTTCACTCTCATCTACGCGATCATCGTCGTCTCCCTGCTTCTGAACCTCCTGAAGGCCATCGCGACGCGAAGGGGCCGCCGGTCCATCGCGAACACGCTCCGCCGCGCCCGCCACCACGAGTGGTGGCCCGCGCCCCTGCTCTACCTGACCATCCTCCCCAGCCTGCTCCGCCTCGCGATCCGACACCGCTCGCTCACCGTCTGGACCTGCGTCAACCCCGGGATCCCGCCCGGCGGGGGCATCGCGGGCGAGGACAAGGTCGCGATCCTCGACGCTCTCGACCCGGCGCACGCACTCACGCAGCGAACGATCCGGGGCACGCGTCACAGCGAGCGGGAACGCGCCGCGATCGCCCTGCTCGAGCGCCGAGAACTGACCCTGCCGGTCGTCGTCAAGCCCGTCGCGGGTGAGCGGGGGTCGGGGGTCTCGATCGTGCGCACGCAGGCGGACCTCGGGCCCGCCCTCGCCGCCTTCGACGGGCCCGCCATCGTGCAGCGCTACCACCCCGGACCGGTCGAACTCGGCATCTTCTGGGTCCGCGATCCGAAGACCGTCGGGCAAGAGGACCGCGCGGGCGCGCAGGGGCGCATCCTCGCGGTCACCCGAAAGATCTTTCCCGAGATCGTCTCCGACGGCGAGCGCACGCTCGCCGAGCAAATCGAAACACACCCGCGGTTCCGGATGCAATCCCGCGTCTTCGCGCGCACGCTCCGCAGCCGCTGGAATGAAGTGCCGCCCGAGGGCGAACGCGTCCGGCTCAGCGCGATCGGCAACCACGCCCGCGGCTGCCGCTTCGAGGACGGGACCGACCTCATCACCCCGGCATTGACCGAGACGATCGACCGCCTCGCGCGCACCTGGCGTGCCCCGAACGCGGAGCCCTTCGACTTCGGCCGATTCGATATCCGGTGCACGAGCGAGGACGACGCCCGAGCCGGACGCGATCTCGCGGTCATCGAACTCAACGGCGTAACCAGCGAAGCAACCGCGCTCTACGACCCGTCGTGGTCACCGGCGCGCGCTCGCGCTCTGCTCTCGGAGCAATGGTCGATCGCCTTCGAACTCGGTGCCGCCCGACGCTCGCTGGGGGCCCGCCCGCTCGGTCCGCTCGGGGTGCTCCGCGCCATCGTCGCGGCACGGACCGCCCGCCCGCTCAGCCCGCGAAACCGTTGATGGTCGTCGCGAGCTTGAAGTCGCGACCGGTGATCCCGTTCGCGTCATGAGTGCTCAGCGTGAGCGTGACCTTGTTGTACCGGATGAGGATGTCGGGGTGGTGCTCGTCCGCCTCCGCCGCGTCCGCGACCTTGTTGACGAACTTCATCGACTCCACGAAGTCGTCGAACTGGAAAGTCCGCTGGAGCTCGCCCCCGACCTCGTTCCATTCCGGAACGCTCTCCAAGGCGGTCTTGATCTCCGACTCGCTCATCTTCTCGACGCTTGTCTCAGACATCGTCCATCTCTCTGCGAACGCCCGCACCCTGCCGGGCTCCGGCGCTCGGTTCCGATCGGTCCGGCGCAGTGTATCCTTGCGTTCCGATGGGCACAGCCGATCACTCAAATACATCGCAAGATGCTTTGGTCACAAGGCTTGCGCCGTCTCCGACCGGGGCCCTGCACCTCGGCAACGCGCGCACATTCCTCGTCAACGCCGCCCTCGCCGCGCGTCTCGGGTGGCGCGTCCTCCTCCGGATCGAGGACCTCGATACCCCGCGCGTCAAGCCCGAGACGATCGCGAGCACCCGGGACACCCTCGCCTGGCTGGGCCTCTCCTGGGATGACGAGACCCCGCTCCAGTCCGAGGACCTCGATCCCTACCGCGCCGCGATGCACGCCCTCGCCAAGAAGGGTCTTATCTATCCCTGTGCGCGCACCCGGCGCGACATCGAGTCCGCCCAGTCCGCCCCGAACGAGGGCGATCACGAGACGCCCTTCCCCCCCGAGCTCCGCCCGCAGGGATTCGTCCGGGGCGAGCCGGTCCCATTCGATGATGAGCAGACCAACTGGCGGCTCGCCGTCCGACCGGGCGAGGTCGCCATCGAGGATCGCCTCGCCGGTCCCAGCACGCACGATGTCGCCCGGACCGTCGGGGACTTCCTCGTCTGGACGAAGCGCGCCCAGCCGGCGTACCAACTCGCGGTGGTTGTCGACGACGCCCGCCAGGGCATCAACCGCATCGTGCGCGGCGACGACCTGCTCCCCTCCGCGGCGAGGCAACGCCTGCTCTGGGACACGCTCGCCCCTGTTTTCGGGTGGGACGAGTTCCCTGAGCAGTGGCACCTCTCCCTCGTCCGCGGCGTGGACGGGCGCCGTCTCGCGAAGCGGCATGGCGACACCCGGATCGATCATTATCGGTCGCTCGGTGTCCCACCCGAGCGGATCGTCGGGCTCATCGCCTTCTGGTCGGGCACGATTCCGGAGCGAGCGCCGATGTCGGTTCAGGCGTTCTGCGACGCCTTCGACCCCGGTACCATGCCACGGAACGATGTGGTCTTCACGGAGGCGGACGATCGATGGCTGATCTCGACCTGAACGCGATAATCCGGCGGGTCTTCCTGTGCGCAGCCGTCGGGCTGCTCGCGATGGTGATGATCGGTTGCGAGGACGACCCCCCGCCTGAGGGGTTCGAGAAGATCCGCATCAAGGACCAGACCTACACGCTCGAACTCGCGGCGACCGACGAGAAACGCACGAAGGGCCTCGGTGAGCGCACGGAGCTCCCCGAAAATGGCGGGATGCTCTTTGTCTTCAAGCGGGGCGAGCGTCGCCAGTTCCTGATGCGCGATTGTTTCATCGACATCGACATCATCTTCCTGGATTCCAACGGGCGGATCATCGCGTTCCACCACATGCCCAAGGAGCCGCCCCGAGGGGCTGACGAGGGCGAGGTGGGGGATTGGGACCCCAGGAAACCCGCGAACAGGCGGTACGAGAGCCGCCTGAAGCGGTACTCGAGCCGGGGCGCGGCCCAGTTCGTCATCGAGATCGCGGGGGGCGAACTCGAGGAACTGGACCTGAAAGTCGGGGAGAAGATCGAACTCGACACGGAGCGGCTGAAGGCGCTGGCGCGCTGAGACGATACACACCGTGCCGATGAGCGGGTCTGCGCGCACGGGAGCGGGCGGCGTCTCGGCATGGAGCGCGCCATGCAGCGGATGGGCACGGAGACCCGCCTGACGATCGTGAGCCGACTGGGGGCGGAGGCGACCGCCTCGGCCTGGCTCGAGCCGCTGCGCGCCGCGTGGCCTTCCAGCAAATCCGAGGGGCGCCCCGAGGGGCGTGTGGTCGGGTACGACTCGCTGTGCAAGGAGCTCTCGCCGCACGATCCGTGCGAGCCCGGGCACCGTGCGCTCGCGAGCCAGGTCGTCGTGGCGCTCGCGACGGAGCTGAGCGACGAATCGGACATCTACCGCCTGCTCGACGCGCTGCGCCGGTCGATCACCCCCGCGGTGCTGGTCGTGCGAGGCGAGTTGCACGACCGCCTCAGCCGCACGGTTGATCCCGATATGGGCGTGAGCGTGCTGGACTGGGACACCGGGATCGAGGCGATCGCCCGCTCGGCGCGCGCGCTCGCGGACCGGCAGCCGCTCATCGACTCGATGAGCCGGGAGGTTCGGCTCGCGCAGCTCAGCCAGCGGAGCATCGCTGGCGAACTCGACAAGCTGCACAAGGAGCTCCACGAAGCGGCGCACATGCAGCAGCAGTTCGTGCAACGCGCGGTGCCCTATGTCCCGGGCCTGAATGTGGGCGTGATCTACCGCCCCGCGACCTATGTGAGCGGGGATCTGTTCGATGTCGAGCGGCTCGACGAGCACCATGTGGGCGTCTTCCTCGCGGACGCGGTGGGGCACGGCGTCCCCGCGGCGATGCTGACGCTGTTCATCAGCCGGGCGCTCCCGAAGGTGGACGGGCTGGGCGGGAGCGCGCGCATCGTGCCGCCCGCGGAGGCGCTGTCGCGCCTGAACCGGGAATTCTGCGGGCGCCCCTCCCCGAGCGGGCGGTTCGCGACGGCGATCTACGCGGTGATCGATACCCGGACCATGACCGCGGAGGTCGCGGGCGCGGGGCACCCCGCGGCGATCGTCTCGAGCGAGGGGTCGCACGGGATCCGTCGGATCGAGTCCGAGGGCCCGCTGCTCGGGGTCTTCCCCGACGCATCGTTCGAGTCCGAGACGATCGAGCTGGGGCGCGAGCACCGGATGGTCTTCTTCACGGACGGCTTCGAGACCGCGTTCCCGGACGAGAAGGCGGGCGCATCGAGTCTCAAGCTGCCGACGGATTTCTACATCGAGCGCCTGGCGCGCCTCGCGTCCCATGCGGGCGACGCGGACAGCCTGGGCGAGGCGCTGTCGTCGTTCGAGGGCGAGCTCGACCAGCAGATGGGCTCGCTGCACCGCCCGGATGATGTCACCGCGTTGATCGTCGGGTTCGACCGCGAGGCGGGGTCGGCGGGCGTTTCCGAAGCCGCCTGACGCGTGGTCAGCCTTGCTGCGCGGCGCGGCGTTTGCCCCGCTCGGTCAGCACATCGGATTCCAGCACGCCGTCCCGCAGCCGAACGATGCGCTCGCAGTGCTCCGCGATGTCATCGTCGTGGGTGACCATGATGATGGTCATGCCCTTGGTGTGCAGTTCCTCGAAGAGCTTGAGGATCTGGGCGCCGGTTTTGGAGTCGAGGTTGCCGGTGGGCTCGTCGGCCAGGATGAGCGCGGGGCGCGGGGCGGCGGCGCGGGCCAGCGCCACGCGCTGCTGCTCGCCGCCCGAGAGCTGCGAGGGGTAATGGCCCGCGCGCCCCGCCAACCCCACGGCCTCGAGCTCTTCGAGGGCGCGGGCGCGCGCGTCGGGGCGGCCGGCGAGTTCGAGGGGCGTCGCCACGTTCTCGAGCGCGGTCATGGTCGGGATGAGGTGAAAGGACTGGAATACCACGCCGACATGCGCGCGCCTGAGCCGCGCCAGCGCATCCTCGTTCATCGCGCCCAGATCCTGGCCCATGGCGCGCACGGTGCCCCCCGTCGCGCGCTCCAGCCCGCCCATCAGCATCAGCAGCGAGGACTTGCCGGATCCCGACGGGCCGACAAGCCCGACGCTCTCGCCCCGGTGGACATCCAGCGTGATCCCGTGAAGTATCTTGACGAGACCGGCATTGCCCTCGAGCGCAAGGCTTGCCTCCGCGAGGGACAGAAGGGGAGAGCTCATGAGGTTGCGCCTGTTTTGCAAGTGTTTTCGCAGATATGGGGCCGTGGACGGCCTGGGCAAGGTGGTGGCGGTGTTTCTTGCGCTCACCGGCCCCGCCATGGCCGGGGAGCCGGTGACGGTGCTGGCGCTCGGCGACAGCCTGACGCAGGGCTACGGTCTGCCCGAGGCCGAGGGCTTCGTGCCGCAGATGCGGCGCTGGCTGGCCGGGAAGGGAATCGATGCGGAGCTGATCAACGGCGGGGTGTCGGGCGATACCACGGCGGGGGGAGCGGCGCGCGTGGCCTGGAGCCTGACGCCGGAGGTGGACGCGATGATCGTGGCGCTTGGCGGCAACGATCTCTTGCGCGGGATCGACCCGGCCGAGAGCCGCCGCAACCTTGACGCCATCCTGCGCGCGGCGGCAGCGCGCGAGGTCGAGGTGCTTCTGGTAGGGTTGCGCGCGCCGGGCAATTACGGCGCGGGCTACAAGGCCGCCTTCGACGCGATCTATCCCGAACTCGCCGAGGCGCATGGGGCGCTTTACGCGCCGGATTTCTTCGAGGGGCTGGGGGGTGGCGATCCGGCGGCGCTTCAACGGCATTTCCAGCCCGACGGCATCCACCCCAATGCCGAGGGCGTGGCCCGGATCGTCGCGGGTCTCGGGCCTTACGTGGCCGCGCTGATCGAGGCGGCCAAATGAAAACGGGCCCCGCAAGGGGCCCGCATCCGGCGCATGGGATCGACGATCAGGCGAGCGTCAGGTTGCTCGCCGACTGACGGCCGTCGCGGCCGGCCTCGATGTCGAAGCTCACTTTCTGATTGTCGGCAAGCCCGGTGAGACCCGCGCGCTCGACAGCCGAGATGTGAACGAACACGTCCTTGCCGCCGCCATCAGGCGCGATGAAGCCGTAGCCCTTGGTGGTGTTGAACCATTTTACGGTGCCAGATGCCATTGCTCTGAACTCCTCTAGATTTGCTGCCCGCGGAAGTGCGGCAGCCCGGCCCGTCAAGTGAGATCGAGTGACTGAGCCGTAAGAGGACAGAGAGTCGATAGCTTTAACGTTAGCGCGGGCAATATGGGGCCGAAACGCGCGAAACGCAAGGGGGCATCGCGCGCGGCCCGGCGGCATCAGAGAACCGTGACCACGGTGCCGAGCGGCACACGCTCGTAAAGCTCCTGCACATGTTCGTTGATCATGCGGATGCAGCCGTTGGAGACCGAGCGCCCGATGGATTGCGGCTCGGTCGTGCCGTGGATGCGGTAATAGGTGTCGCGCCCGTTCTGGAAGAGGTAGAGCGCGCGCGAGCCGAGCGGATTGTCCGGCCCGCCGGGCTGCACGTAATCGTTGCCCTTGAACCGGCCATAGGCGCGGGGGTCGCGCTCGATCATCTCGTCGGTGGGCCGCCAGGTGGGCCATTTCTTCTTCACGTCGATGGTGGCGGTCCCGGTGAATTCGAGCCCCGCGCGCCCCACGCCCACGCCGTAGCGGCGCGCCTGACCGGGGGCGGTGACGAGATAGAGGAAATGCGCGCGCGGCACGACGACGAGATGACCGGGCGCGTAGGCGGCGGCAAAACGCACGTCCTGCGGCATGAATTTCGGGTCAAGGGTAAAGGCGCTTGCGCGGGCCGGGATCAGGGCGGGCGCGGCCAGCGCGGCAAGGCCGGTGGCGATCAGGGAACGGCGATCGATCATGGGTCTCCCTCCGAAAATTCTTTGAGCCCTTTATAAAGCGGGCGCGGCGCGGCTTCGAAAGTCAAATCCGGGTGAGCGCATGGAAAATCCGGCATCTGTGGCCTTTGCGCTCAGATCGCGGCCCAGTCGGCGAAGCGGCAGGGCACCGGGCGGCGATGCCAGGGCGGGCGGGGAAAGCGCGGGTCGGTCTTGCGGCGGGACATGGATAGCCTCCCCGATGGTCTGCCTGACAGCGACATGGGGGCAGGCGGACCCGGGGCCAGAGCGGATGTTCACGACGTGACGGGCCGTGAGATACCGCTCACGCCATGCGGAGCCGCCGCTCGCGGCGGATCACGAGAAGGATCGTGACCACCGCCGCCAAGCCCGTGAGGAACATCAGCCACAGAAGCGGAAATGCGCCGCTGCCCGGCGTCAGAAGCAGCCCCGCGAGCGCCGAGAGCGCGGCCCCAAGCCCGATCATCAACGCCCCCGAGAGCCCGCTTGCTGTCCCGGCAAGGTCAGGCCGGATCGACAGCGCGCCCGCCGTCGCGTTGGGAATGACCATGCCGTTGCCCATCCCCATGAAGGTCATCAGCCCGAAGAAGCTGAGCGGCGTGCCAAGCCCCATGTGGAACAGGGTGAGGTTGAGCCCGATGCCGCCCGCGTTGAACAGCGCCCCACAGAGCACCATGCGGTTGACGCCGATCCGCGTCGAGAATCGCCCCGAGGCGAAATTGCCGCAGAAATAGCCGATGGCGGGCGCGCCGAAGAAGAGGCCAAGCGCCGCAGGGGTCATTCCGAAGACCTGATCGCCGACGAAGGGCGCGCCGCCCAGATAGGCGAAGAACGATCCCGAACTGAGCCCCGCGGCCATGGCATAGCCCCAGAAGCGGCGCGAGACGAGCAGCGCCGGGTAGTCGCGGAACTGCTGCATCAGCGTGCGTCCCGAAAGCGGCGCGGTCTCGCCCAGGTCACGCCAGCACAGCCAGAAGAGCGCGGCCCCCAGAACGAAGAGCGCCCAGAAATTCGCCTGCCAGCCGAAGGCTTCGTCGAGCATCCCGCCAAGGACCGGGCCCACCATCGGCACCACCGCCATGCCCATGGTCACATAGCCGATCATCGAGGCGGCGCGGTCCTGGGGCACAATGTCGCGCACGATGGCGCGCGAGAGCACCATCGCCACCACGACGCTCGCCTGCACCATGCGGAAGGTGAGAAAGACGGTGACATCGGGGGCGAAGATGCAGCCGAGCGTGGCCAGCAGAAACAGCCCAACCCCCCAGAGCACCACCGGACGCCGCCCCCAGCGGTCCGAGAGCGGTCCCATCAGCAGTTGCAGCCCGGCATTGACCGCCAGATAGAGCGCGACCGAAAGCTGGATCAGCCGATACTCGGTCTGGAAATGCGCCACCATTCCCGGAAGCGAGGGCAGAAAGATATTCGTGGCCAGCGCCGAAAGTCCTGCCATCAGGATCAGCGTTGCGATATGCGGCGGCGAGGAGCGGTCGAGGAAACGGACCGGGCGTTCGGCTGTCATGCGTCATGGCTAGGGCGCGCCTCGGGGAAAGTCCAGACGCGGCGGATGGCGGCTGCATCACCTCCGTGGGATTTGCGGACAGTTTGCAGATACGCAGATATTCGGATTGATATTCGCAGTAATTTGCAAATTTGCGGGAAACAGGTTGGTTCGTCGCCCGCGTCGCCCTATGCTGCGCGCCAGCGACAAGGGGAGAGCCATGAAAGACATCCTTCAGGAACTCGAGAACCGGCGCCAGGAGGCGCGTCTCGGCGGCGGGGCGGCGCGGATCGAGGCGCAGCACAAGCGCGGCAAGCTGACCGCGCGCGAGCGCATCGAGCTTCTGCTCGACGAGGGCAGTTTCGAGGAATTCGACATGTTCGTGGCGCATCGCTGCACCGATTTCGGCATGGAGAAGAACCGCCCCTACGGCGACGGGGTCGTGACCGGCTGGGGCACGATCAACGGCCGTCAGGTCTATGTCTTCAGCCAGGATTTCACCGTGCTCGGCGGCTCGGTCAGCGCCACCCATGCGCAGAAGATCTGCAAGATCATGGATATGGCCATGCAGAACGGCGCGCCCGTGATCGGCATCAACGATTCGGGCGGCGCGCGCATCCAGGAAGGGGTGGACAGCCTTGCGGGCTATGGCGAGGTGTTCCAGCGCAATATCGAAGCCTCGGGCGTGGTGCCGCAGATCAGCCTCGTCATGGGGCCTTGCGCCGGGGGGGCGGTCTATTCCCCGGCGATGACCGATTTCATCTTCATGGTGCGCGACACGTCCTACATGTTCGTGACCGGCCCCGACGTGGTCAAGACCGTTACCAACGAGGTGGTGAGCGCCGAGGATCTGGGCGGGGCCTCGACCCATACCCGCAAGTCGAGCGTGGCCGACGGTGCCTTCGAGAACGATGTCGAGGCGCTGGCCGAGCTGCGGCGGCTGGTCGATTTCCTGCCGCTCAACAACCGCGCGGGCGTGCCGGTGCGGCCCTTCTTCGATACGCCGGACCGCGTCGAGCCGAGCCTTGACACGCTGGTGCCCGACAATCCCAACATGCCCTATGACATGAAGGAGTTGATCCTCAAGGTGGCCGACGAGGGCGATTTCTACGAGATCCAGGAGGATTTCGCCCGCAACATCATCACCGGCTTCATCCGGCTCGAAGGGCGCAGCGTGGGCGTCGTGGCCAACCAGCCGATGGTGCTGGCGGGGTGCCTGGACATCGACAGCAGCCGCAAGGCCGCGCGCTTCGTGCGCTTCTGCGATGCCTTCGAGATCCCGATCCTGACCTTCGTGGACGTGCCCGGCTTCCTGCCCGGCACGGGGCAGGAACATGGCGGGGTTATCAAGCACGGCGCAAAGCTGCTCTTTGCCTATGGCGAGGCGACGGTGCCCAAGGTGACGGTGATCACCCGCAAGGCCTATGGCGGGGCCTATGACGTGATGTCCTCGAAGCATCTGCGCGCCGATTTCAACTATGCCTGGCCTTCGGCGGAGATCGCGGTGATGGGGGCCAAGGGGGCGACGGAAATCATCCACCGTGCCGATCTGGGCGATCCCGAGAAGATCGCGGCGCATACGAAGAACTACGAGGACCGGTTCGCCAATCCCTTCGTCGCCGCCGAGCGCGGCTTCATCGACGAGGTGATCCAGCCACGTTCGACGCGCGTGCGGGTCTGCCGGGCCTTTGCCTCGCTGCGCAACAAGAAAAGGGCGCTGCCCTGGAAGAAGCACGACAACATCCCGCTGTGAGCGGATCGTCGGGCAAGGGCAAACCGGAGACGTCATCAGGATGGGCCGCGACCAATGGCATGTGATCGAGGAGGGGAAGACGCTCACGCTCGCGCGGCGGCTCCCGGTGCGTCTCGACCTGGCCGCCGAGACGGTGCTGCCCGGGGCCACGGGGCGGCAGCGGCTGGCACACCGGGTGCGCCGGGATCTGTGGCGGCTGCTGCGGGACCTGCGCGGCTTTGCCCCCGTGGTGCGGGTGCGCCGCGAAGACACCGGCATGCATGTCGTGGCGGGCGGCGAAGTGGCCGGGCGGGTGCCGTCTGGGACGCGCGCGCGTGTGGCCGCGTTGTTGAACGATCCGCGCCACCGGGCGCGATGGATGGGCCGGGCATGATGAGGGGAGCCGCGATTCTGCCCACTCTCCTGCTCGGCCCCGCAGCCGCGGCGCAGGAGGAGGCGCTGCGGCTGCCCTCGGGACTCGAGGCTCGGTTCTTCGAGGTGCTGACCGACCGGCCCGAGGGCGGCGGCCTGATCTACCGCTTCCGCTACGTGGCCGAGGCGTTCGACGCGGGGTCCGCGCAGCTTGCCCTGCTCGGCGACGATCTGCTGTGGCTGTGCGAATCCCATGCCCTGCCGAGAATCGCGAATATCGGACCGCAGCCGCGGCAGGTGGTGATTTCGCTGGCAGATCGCGAGTCGGTCTTCGGTGTTTACGATCCGGCCGTGACGCAGGTCTTCGAGGCGTTTCGCCCCGAGGACGATACCTGCATCTGGGAGATGTTCTGAGTTGGGCGCGCAAGGGCATGTCACGTCCCGCCCGCGGCCGGGCGCGAGTGCGGCTTTGCGGACACAATCCCGCGGGATCGTGTATTCAATATGTTCAAATCGCAGGATTTCCGCTAGCGTGACCCAAGGTTGCACAAGAGCGACCTTTTCCTCGCCAACCTGGCGGGCTATGGCATTGTGCCGACGCGCGCCGCAGATCGCAGATACGAGAGACAGGAGTATCACATGTCCAAGACCGTCAAGAGCATCCTCGCCCTTGGTTTCATCGCTGTTGTCGCCGCTTGCGCGCAGCCGGCCGAAGAAGAATTCGTGGTTGTCGAGCCGATCACGACCGAACCGGTTCAGACCGGCAAGTACAAGTAAGCCCGACGGGCAAGGCGCGAAGCGGGCGACAGCGCCCGCTTCGCCGCACCGCGCCGCGCATCTGCCGAGTGATCCCGGGGATGTGCCATGCTGAAGCATCGCGGCTTTCCCGGGCGTCTGCCCGGAACGGATTACCAGTTCACCATCCGACGGGCCAATCCCAAGGGCGTCACGCCGCTTGTGGCGCGCGAGCGCTATCGTGACCGCAAACCCATCGACCGGCGCGCCGATACCGAGTTCCTGCGCGCGATATGGAACTGTTTCGGGGATCGGCCCTTCGCGCGCGGCAATCTCGACGCGGGCCGCCTGAGCTGGCTTTTCGGGCGCGAGATCAAGCCCGCCGAAGAGCCGTTCGACCCCGAGAGCTACGAGGCCCTCCTGGTTCTCGACCTTGCGGTGGCGCGGGTCTCCTTTCCCGAGATCTTCGCGGACGAGGCTTCGCGATGAGCCCGGCCGCCGCCGCCGCTCGGCGCGTTTTCGCGCATGAGGACGCGCGATGCGCGGGGCCTTGCCGAGCCGGGGCCGGAGACGATTCCGGGCTTGGCGCAGATGCGACGGCGTGCAACCATAAGGCGTGTAACGGTCGCCTGTTCCCCAGGGGCTTGACCCGTTACCCTTCCCCTCTCGGGCGGCGCGGTGACAAGTCACCCGCCGTCCGTTTTTGCGGTCCCTCGCCCGCGATCCGGTGCCGTTTGCGGCGGCCGGGGCGCGCGCGGGACGCGCGCCCCGGACCGGGCTCAGAAGTTGAACTGCACCGAGCCTTGCAGGCGGGTGGCGTCGATATCCGCCCCGCTGGCGACCTCGCGTTCGCCCCGGCTCACCTCCGCCCCGACGGTCAGCCGCTTGACCGGCTTGTAGAACAGCGAAAGATGCACGGTCTGAAGCTTTTCCGTGTCGGTCGGCGCGAAGGTGTCCTCGACCTCGTAGAAGCCATAGGCCAGACCGGCGCTTACCTTGTCGGAGAAGGCGTGCATGACCTGTGCCGTGGCACCATAGGCTTCGATCGTGTTGAGCTCGCCCGTGGCGTCGATGAAGGCGTCCTGACCGATCCCGTCGATGATGTAGCGCCCGATCCCGTCGCCATAGGTGAACGAGCCGACAAGACGGCCCCCCTCCCAGAGCGGCGTTCCACCCGCGAGGTTGAAGCCCCAGCCGGTATCGCTGTCGCCGCCAAGCTGGCTCGGCCCTTCGAGATCGCGAACCACGACAGCGCCGCGCAGGAGGTGCTCACCGCTCTTCCAGGTGCCTGCCGCGAGAAAGTCGGGGGTCTGGTCGAAGTCGGAATTGACCCCCGAGAAGGTGCTGCCGATTGTCTCGCCCAGCGGAGCGGTCACGCCGCCGACCACGCCGCGCCCGGAGAATTCCGGGTTCTCGATGGCCAGCGACACGTCGAAGTTCGGGGCCGCCTTGAGGGTATAGCGCAGCTGCGCCTGCCGGATGAAGGGAAGGCCGGTCGGGCCCCGGAAATCGACCGTGGCCGGATAGACCTCGATCGGCATGAAGGTGGTCCAGGTCTGGCCGGCGGTCCAGCCGTTCCAGCGGCCATAGGCGTGGCGCAGGCGCAGCTGGTGCGAGTTGGAGAGCACGTCGTTGCCGCGCGTGCCGAAGAAGTCCACCTCGACGAAGGTCGTGAGCGGTCCCTTCTCGGTCTGCGTCTCGGTCTTGAAGTTGAGCCGGGTCTGGCGGGCATGGGCATCGAAGCCGCCGCCATCGTCCGCGCCGAGCGTCAGGGTGCGCACGCTGGTCGTGTCGCCCTGGCCCTGGTCGAGATCGTAGATCAGGTCGAGCTTGGTGTAGCCGCCGAAGGTCAGCGTGGTGCCCGCGGGCAGGTTCACCTGGCCGCGGTTCTCGAGCTCGTCAAGACGCTCGGTGAGTTCGCGCACCTGCTCGCGGAGCTCGGCGGTGTCCTGCGCCAGCGCAGCCCCCGGCTGGCCAAGACCGATGGCCGCGGCCCCGAGCAGGGCCGGTATGTTTCGTCTGATTGGGTCTCTCCTCCAGATTGTGTGTCTCCTCCACGGCATGGGGGACGGAGAGTGGCCCGGCCCCATGCCGAAGATCACAGTGGCAGGGCGCGCACTCACGAAGGCATCACGATCCGGTGCCGAACGAGATCGTGTAAGTGCTTGAACAAAATGTGTTTTCACATTTTTGCTACAAAACCTCTCAATCCCGTGACCGTCGAACGCGACGCGCGGGCAAACGCTCTCCAGGAAAGGAAAACTGTCCGATGTTCAACAAGATCCTGATCGCGAATCGGGGAGAGATCGCTTGCCGGGTGATCAAGACCGCCCGCAAGATGGGGATTACGACGGTGGCGATCCATTCGGATGCGGACCGCCATGCGCTGCATGTGCAGATGGCCGACGAGGCGGTGCATATCGGCCCCTCGCCCGCCTCCGAGAGCTATATCGTGATCGAGAAGGTGATGTCGGCGATTCGGCAGACCGGGGCCGAGGCGGTGCATCCGGGCTATGGCTTCCTGTCGGAGAACCCGCGCTTTGCCGAGGCGCTGGAGGCCGAAGGCGTGGCCTTTGTCGGCCCGCCGAAGCGGGCCATCGAGGCCATGGGCGACAAGATCACCTCCAAGAAGATCGCGGCCGAGGCGGGGGTGAGCACCGTGCCGGGCGTCATGGGCCTGATCGCCGATGCCGAGGAGGCGGTGACGATCAGCCGCGAGATCGGCTATCCGGTGATGATCAAGGCCAGCGCGGGCGGCGGCGGCAAGGGGATGCGCATCGCCTGGAACGACGAGGAGGCGCGCGAGGGATTCCAAAGCTCGAAGAACGAGGCGGCCTCGAGCTTCGGCGATGACCGCATCTTCATCGAGAAATTCGTGACCCAGCCGCGCCATATCGAGATCCAGGTGCTCTGCGACAGCCACGGCAACGGCGTCTATCTGGGAGAGCGCGAATGTTCGATCCAGCGCCGCAACCAGAAGGTGATCGAGGAGGCCCCGAGCCCGTTTCTCGACGCGGCCACGCGCCGCGCCATGGGCGAGCAGGCGCTGGCGCTGGCCCATGCGGTCGGCTATGCCAGCGCGGGGACGGTGGAATTCATCGTCGATGGCGCGCGGAACTTCTTTTTCCTGGAGATGAACACGCGCCTTCAGGTGGAGCATCCGGTGACCGAACTGATCACCGGGGTCGATCTGGTGGAGCAGATGATCCGCGTCGCCGCCGGCGAAAGGCTCTCGATCACGCAGGACGATGTGAAGCTGACCGGCTGGGCGATGGAAAGCCGGCTTTATGCCGAGGATCCCTATCGCGGCTTCCTGCCCTCCATTGGCCGTCTGACCCGCTATCGCCCGCCCGCCGAGGTGGCCGCCGGGCCGCTTCTCGACACCGGCAAATGGCAGGGCGAGGCCCCGGCAGGCGAATGGGCCGTGCGCAACGATACCGGCGTCTATGAGGGCGGCGAGATCTCGATGTATTACGACCCGATGATCGCCAAGCTCTGCACCTGGGGGCCGGACCGGGCCGCGGCCATCGAGGGGATGCGCGTGGCGCTCGACAGTTTCGAGGTGGAGGGGATCGGCCATAACCTGCCGTTTCTCAGCGCGGTGATGGATCATCCCAAATTCGTGTCGGGCGACATGACCACGGCCTTCATCGCCGAGGAATATCCC
>DLBY01000057.1:0-847 GCA_002480345.1 Phycisphaerales bacterium UBA7812
TCGTCGCTGCCCAACGCCTCTTCCGCCTCCGCGAGGGCCTTCTTCCCGTGCTCCTCGCTCGCGTTGCGGTAGTGCAGCGCGATACTCGCGGGCTTCACCTCCACCGAGCAGCCGTGGTATCGGCCCGCGATCCCGCCCAGCGTCTCGCGGACCCGCGTGTGCGTGCGCCGCGATTCCTCGCTGAGCATGTCCGCGAAGCCCAGGTCGAACTCGCTCCCGTGGCTCCCCACGAGGTACACCCCGTCGGGCTCGCCCGAAAGCTCCGCGAGATCCTTGAGCGAACGACCCGAGATCAACGCGACCGCCGTGTGCGGGAGCTCCGCGAGCGAACGCAGCGCGACCATCGCCTCCCGGCTCGGCTTCGCCTGCGACGGATCGCTCACGATCGGCGCGATCGTCCCGTCGTAATCGGTCGCGACCAGCAGCATCGGCAGGCGGCTGAGCCCGACGAGCGCCGCGTCGAGGGAGCCCTCGGCGCTCCCGTTGGCGGGGGCGGTCGGTTGCACATCGGTCTGAGAAGTCATTCGCGCTCTCGTCTCGGGGATCGGAATGGGAAAACCGGGCGTCTCAGCCCCGGAGCCTGGAGATGAAGCCGTCCGCCCAGTCGTGCACATCGCGGGATCGGACCGTGCGCCGCAGCGAGCTCATCCGCCGGCGCTGCTCGGCAAGGTCCATGTCCAGCGCATCTTCCATCGCGGTCGCGATGCCGTCGACATCGAAGGGGTTCACCAGCAGCGCCTGCTTGAGCTCGAGCGCGGCGCCCGCGAACTCGCTGAGCACCAGCACCCCGTCGTTGTTCAGCCGCGTCGTGCAATACTCCTTCGCGACCAGGTTCATCCCGTCGCGC
>DLBY01000057.1:1144-33888 GCA_002480345.1 Phycisphaerales bacterium UBA7812
GCGACCAGGTTCATCCCGTCGCGCAGGGGGGTGACCATCATCACATCCGCGGCGGTGTACCGCGCGATCAGCTCCTCCATCGGGAGGCTGTTGTACATGTAATGGACCGGCACATGGTGCTTGACGGAGTGCGTCCCGTTGATGCGCCCGACCAGCCTTTCGACATTGTCGCGCAGGTCCGCGTAGTCGTCGACGCTCTCGCGCGTCGGCACCGCGATCTGCACCAGCACGCAGTCCTCCGCGGTGTACTTCCCGCGGTTCAGCAGCTCGTTGAACGCGCGCAGGCGGATGTCGATCCCCTTGGTGTAGTCCAGCCGGTCCACGCCCAGGATGATCCGCCTGCGCTTCAGGTTCGCCTGGAACCGCTCCGCCTCCACCGCGACCATCGGCTCGCGGGCCTTCCGCTCGTACAGGTCCACATCGATCGAGATCGGGAACGCGTCGATCGCGATCGTCCGTCCCTGGAACTTCAGCTTCTTGTCCGAGCCCGTCGCGTCGGTGAAGCGCCTCGCGGCCCGCGAGAAGTTCCGGGCCGCGAGGATGGTCTGGAACCCGATCACATCGGCGCCGAGCATCCCCTCGAGGATCTGCTGCCTCCACGGGATCTTCGCGAACAGCTCTTCGGGCGGGAACGGGATGTGCAGGAAAAAGCCGATCCGCGACTTCGGGAGCCGCTCGCGCACCAGGCCCGGGACCAGTTGCAACTGGTAGTCGTGCACCCAGATCATGTCGCCCGCCCGCGCCACCTCGCAGGTCGCCTCCGCGAAGCGCTCGTTGACCTGCAGGTAGGGCCACCACCAGCGACGGTGGAAATGGGGCTCCCGGATCGAATCGTGGTAGAGCGGCCAGAGCGTCTTGTTGCTGAACCCCGCGTAGAAGCTCTCGAACTCGCTCCCGCTCATCCCGATCGGGCGGATCTTGATGTTGCTGTGCGTGAATGGAGGCGTCGGGCGGCGGTTCGTCGAGCCGTCCCAGCCCACCCAGCCCCCGCCCCGCTCGGTCAGCATGGGCGACAACGCCGTCACCAGACCGCCCGGGCTCGTCTCCCACTCGCCCGGCTTGCCCTTCTGCACCCGGCGCACCGGCATCCGGTTCGCCACGACCACGAGCCGGTCGCTCGCCGCCCGCTTCGCGCCCTTGCGCGAAGATGAAGCGGACTTCGACCCTGCCCGGCTCGGCGTCTTCCGAGATGTCGCGGTCTTCTTTGCCACGCCGTAAGCGTATCGGCCAGCCGCCGCCCGCGCTCGATCGCGCCCCGCGAAACCCGCGCGAACGCGGAACCCAGACTGTGCCGATACAAACGCCCGCGCGGTCCCGGCGTCGCGGGGAGACCGCCTAAACTGAGGGCCCGGGCCCTCGCACGACGCCCGGCAACTCAGAAAACGCTCGGAACGAGAAAGGCAGCGATCCCGATGGCAGACGCCCCCCAGCAGCAGCAGGTCCAGCTCCGCATCGACGAATCGAAGATGCACACGACCTACTCCAACACGATCCGCACCTCGACCACCCACGACGAGATCGTGCTCGATTTCGGGATGAACATCCCGATGCAGATGCCCGACCAGCCCCCGATGGTCATCTTCAATGTCGGGAGCCGGGTCATCATGAACTGGGCGGGCGCCAAGCGCCTCGCGATCAACCTGGGCCAGGTCATCCGCCAGTACGAGGAGCGCAACGGCGAGATCCAGCTCCAGCCCGCGCCCCAGCGTCCCGCGACGCCCCCCGAGGGCGAGTGATCCCGCGCGTCACGGGCGCGCAACAGCACGAAACAGGCCCGCACCCCGGGCCCATTCCAGCGTAGAAACGCGAAACCCGACGGAAAGGCCCGCCGGACGCATCTGTTCTCAGGGACCGGCGGTACCCCACCGTCGGCCCGCGAACAGATCCGCCGGAGGGCCTTTTTCCGAATGACACCCGGAACCCCGACCATGACGCACGACACCGCCGCGCACCAGGACCGATCCGCTCCGCACGCCGATTCTCCGGAAGCCTCGCCCGAGGTCAGGGCCGCCGCCGAGTCGATGCGGCGCCTCGTCGACGCGGTGGGATCGGTCGTCGTGGGCCAGCACGCGATGGTCGAACGCCTGCTCATCGGGATGCTCACCGGAGGGCATGTGCTGCTCGAGGGTGTGCCGGGTCTCGCCAAGACGCTGACTGTCTCCGCTCTTGCCGGCGCGATCGACGGGGAGTTCAGCCGGATCCAGTTCACCCCCGACCTGCTCCCCGCCGACCTCGTGGGCACGCTGATCTTCAACCCACGCGAGAGCACCTTCAGCACCCGCAAGGGCCCGGTGTTCGCCAACATCGTGCTCGCCGACGAGATCAACCGGACGACGCCCCGCACGCAGACGGCCCTCCTCGAAGCGATGAGCGACGGGAGCGTGTCGATCGACGGGACGGTGCACATGCTGCCGCCTCCCTTCATCGTGCTCGCGACGCAGAATCCCTACGAGTTCGAGGGGACCTACCTGCTGCCCGAGAACCAGCTCGACCGGTTCCTGATGCGGATCAGCCTCGGGTATCCGTCCCCGGAACGGGAAGCGACGCTGCTGGATGTCCGCCCCGCGCAGACGGTGCTCGACGGGCTCGCGCCGGTGCTCAGCGCCGCGGACATCGTCGAGTTGCAGGCCCAGGTCGACAAGGTGAAGCTCAGCGAGCCGATCCGCGAGTACATCGTCCGGTTCGCCCGCGCCACCCGGGAGCACGAGTCCTTCGAGATCGGGCTCAGCCCCCGCGGGAGCCTCGCCCTCGCCCACGCGGCCCGCGCGACCGCCGCGATGGACGGACGCGACCATGTCGTCCCCGAGGATGTGATCGAGAACATCATCCCGGTGTGCGCCCACCGCGTGTTCCTGCGCGGGGACAGCGGGTTCAGCAACTGGAACGCCGCCGCGTCGGTGCTCGAGGAAACCCTGCGGACGGTTGGCTCTCCCGTGTAAGAGGCTCCGCGAGCCAGGTCGGGTACCGTTCAGAGGTCAGACTGCTCCACCGAGCCGCTGCCGGACGGACGCTTCAAAGTCGGGGATCCGCCTTCGCAGCGTTGCGGTATCGACCCGCTCCCGGAGCGTGTTCGCGACCGCCGGGCGCTCCGCGAGCAGGCCGCAGACCGCCGAAACGGTGTCGCTGGGCGGAAAAGTCCCCCCCGCGATCCGCTCGTGATCTGCCCACGAGAGCGTCAGCGTGTGGGTCGCCGCGGTGCCGTCCGGGGAATAGAGGGTGATCGCGTACGCCCAGCCCGCATCCGTTTCGGTCTCCTCGCCGATCTCGTAACCCGGGCGGGGTGCGTCGCTCATCCCAGCGAGCATA
The DNA here is from genome assembly GCA_002480345.1 of Phycisphaerales bacterium UBA7812. Taxonomy (GTDB): domain Bacteria; phylum Planctomycetota; class Phycisphaerae; order Phycisphaerales; family UBA1924; genus UBA1926. Next base: position 4,451 of record DLBY01000057.1, read on the forward strand.
CCCGCGTTGACTCGGTTCGATCACCCCGACACTCCGTCCGCGGCCCTGCGCCGCTAGCATCCGCCCGATGGAATTCCTTCTCGAAACGATCCGACTCGGTCTGGCGAACCTCCGCCTCCAGATGCTGCGCTCGATCCTGACGGCGCTGGGCATCATCTTCGGCGTCGCGGCGGTGATCGCGATGGTCGGGATCGGCGAGGGCTCGACACGCGAGGCGCTCGCCCAGATCGAACGCCTGGGTGCTCGCAACATCATCATCCGGAGCCAGAAGCCGCCCGAAGCGCAGAGCCAGCAAGGCGGCGGGCGGCGGGGGTTCATCAACCGCTACGGGCTTTCCTACAACGACCTGCTCGTCGTCGAGGAGAACTTCGCGGACGCGGCGCATGTCGTCCCGCTCAAGGAGGTCGGCAGCGAGATCCTGCGCGGTGAGCTCCGCAAGGTCAGCCAGGCCTTTGGGACGACGCCCGAGTTCATCAGCGTCGCGCGGCTCCGGATCGAGCGGGGGCGGTATCTCACCGACTCGGACATCGCCCAGCAATCGCTCGTCTGTGTGATCGGCTCGGAGATCGCCGAGGAGTTCTTCCGACTCGAGGACCCGATCGGGAACAGGCTCCGGATCGATGACAAGGTGCTCGAGGTGGTGGGCGTGCTCAAGCCCGTGGGTCTCTCCGGCGGCGCGGGCTCGGCCCTCGTCGGACGCGACCTGAACCTGGACATCCACATCCCGATCAGCACGGCCCGAGCGGTGTTCGGGGACACGGTCATCCGCCGGACCCAGGGGTCGTTCCAGGGCAACGAGGTCCAGGTTGCGGAGATTTATCTCGAGAGCCCGGATCGGAATCGGGTCATCCCCGACGCGCAGCGGTTGCGCCGCCTGATGGACCACCGGCATCCGGGCCTGACCGACCTGGGCATGATCGTCCCCTACGAACTCCTCGAGAACGCGCGGAAGCGGGCGCTGACCGGGCAGTGGATCAGCGCGTCGATCGCGGCGATCAGCCTGCTCGTGGGCGGTATCGGCATCATGAACATCATGCTCGCGACCGTCACCGAACGCACCCGCGAGATCGGCGTACGCCGCGCTCTCGGCGCGACCCGGAAGCACATCGTCGCCCAGTTCCTCGTCGAGACCGGCGTGCTCAGCGCCGTGGGCGGGCTCGTGGGCGTTGCCCTGGGGCTCGGCCTGACGATCGCCCTGGACCGCGTCGTCCCCCTGCTCCCGGAGATGCCCTTCATCGGGAGCCTGTTCCCCGCGGATGTCAGCCTCCCGACCGCGATCTCCCCCTGGGCGGTGATCGTCGCGTTCCTTGTTGCGGCCGCGACGGGGCTCGTCTTCGGGATCTACCCCGCGCGGAAAGCCGCGCGGCAGGACCCGATCGTCGCGCTCCGGCACGATTGACCGTCGCAACGCCGCACCGCGACCGGTTCAATCCGATCATGAAAGAATCCCGGGTCATGAAAAAACCCCGGGGTCGATCCCCGGGGCCGTCGTTGCATAACGAGTGGAAGCGGACGAGGACGCGAGCCGCGTCAGGTTTCGCCCAGCAGGTCCGCGACCTCATCGTCGACAGGGTTCGACGCGCGGTCGTCCGCGGGCCCCTTGCCCCGCTTGGTGCCCTTGCCGCTCTTGGGCTTGGACTCCTCGGTCCCGTCGGCGCCGTCCTCCGCGTCGTCGTCGTCGTCCGCCGCGTCCGCTTCGAGGGCCTCGAGTCGGGCCTTCTCCGCTTCTTCGAGTTCCTTTTCCGCCCGCTCGTGCTCTTCCTTGGTCATCTTGCGCTTGATCGCCTCGATCTTGTCGCGATCGGGGGAGAGCACGATGCTGGTCTGACGACCGACCCAACGGGGGGCCATCTCGATCTTGGAGATATCGCTCAGATCGACGCAGATCTTCTGCAGCCGCTCGAGGCCCAGTTCCTTGTGCATCATCTCGCGCCCTCGGAAGCGCTGGGTGATCTGCACCTTGTGCCCCGCCATCAGGAACCGACGGGCCTGGTCGACGCGGATCTGCACATCGTGCGGATCGATCTTGATCGAGCGCCCGAGGCGGATCTCCTTGAGTTCCTGCTGCTTGCCCGCCGCCCGGCTCTTCTGCTCTTTCTTGGACAGGTCGTACTTGTACTTCCCGTAGTCCATGATCTTGCAGACCGGCGGGCGAGCATCGGCGACGACCTCGACCAGATCGAGGCCCGCCTCCTGCGCCATCCGAAGCGCCTCGTGGGTATCGACGACACCCACCTGCTCGTTCTCGGCATTGATCAGGCGGATGGGCGAGATGCGGATCATGTGGTTCACCCGGGTGCGCTGCACCGGGGGTCCCCCCCTCATCATGAAGCGGCGTGCGATTGTGGTTCTCCTTGGTCAAGCCGACAAGTGCCGGCATCGGGACGAGCCGCCACGATCGGCGACCCCTGCTCAGAATCCCCACGGGTGTGGGGCAACGCTTTTTCGCGAATCCCGCGCGTCACGGCGTACGCCCGGGACGAATCGTTGCGAGGAAAAGAAAGCCGCCTTCACGCGCGAGCGAGCGACGATCCCAACGGACAGCAAGGCTGCCAAGGTCGTGGTGCTCAAGCAAGTGTGCGTGAATCGGCGGGCTCCTTCAAAGACCGGTGCACAACCACCGGCGTGACCGATCGGTTCATCCGATCGCCCCAACGGTGCGAGCCCGCAAGAACGGGCTCAACCGGGGCGGCGAAAGAACGGACGATCGGTCCTTCTCACATTCTTCGGCAGCGCCGGCCCGAAAGCCGCGCAACCTGTGAAAAATATCCGGTTTCGGCGCTCGAAGCAAGCCCAGCGCCGTGAGCCCCGGCAGGGACGGAGAGGCCCGCTCCACGGTCCTCAGATCGCGATCTGGACCACATTCGCGATGATGCTGACGCCCAGGAGAATCAGCAGCACCAGAAACAGCGGCTCCGAGAAGATATCCAGGACCGACTTTCGTGCCGCCTCCCGGGCATCGACGGGGATCTCCCCGCTCACCGCGGCGGCTTCCGCGGCCGCGAGGGTCTCGAGTCCCGACAACTCGGAGATGCCCTTGTGGGCGATCGGCGGCGCGTCCCCCGCCTTGAGCGCCCGCAGATCCAGCAGCAGATCGCGGCAGTTCTTGTAGCGGTGCGAGGGCTTCTTGGCCATCATCATCTCGATGACCTCGCTGATCCCCGCGCTGAGCTTGGGGTTCACATGGTCGGGCGGGGTCAGCTCCGCCTTGAGGTGCTTCTTCATCACCTCGGAGGGATCCTTGCCCTCGTAGGGCACAACGCCCGTCACCATGTGGTACAGCGTTGCCCCGAGCGAGTAGATGTCCGCCTGCGGGCCCACGGTGTCGAGGCCCATCACCTGCTCGGGGCTGATGTAGTACGGGGTGCCGAAGGCCTTGCCCTTCTCCGCCTCCGCGGCTTCCTTATCCGAGATCGCCCGCGCGAGGCCCATGTCCGCGAGTTTGACCACATCGTTCTTGGTGATCATAATGTTTTTGGGCTTCACATCCCGGTGGATCAGCCCCCGCTCGTGCGCGTGCTCGAGCGCCTCGGCGACCTGGATCGCGACCTCGATCGCGGTCTCTTCCTTGTACCGCTGCTGCTTGACGATGTCGTCGTGGACGGTGCGCCCGTCCACATACTCCATCACGAAGTAGTAGGTCTCGCGGTGCTGCCCCACATCGAACGCCTGCACGATGTTGGGGTGATTCAGCTTCGCGGCCGCCTGCCCCTCGCGGAAGAAACGCTCGATGAACGAGGGATTATTGCTGAACTTCTGGGGGAGGATCTTGACGGCAACATACCGGTCCAAGCTCCGCTGCTTGGCACGGTACACCCTCGCCATCGCGCCCTTGCCGAGTTCCTTGAAATCCGTATAGCCCGGGATCCCCTTGCGCTCTTCGTCGAGGCGCTCCTTGAGCCTCGTCATCTGGCTCCGCGTCGCGTAGCCGTTCGAGACGAGCAGTTCCCAGAGCGACTGCTGGTTCCGCTCCTCCGCTTCGCGCGCGAGCGTGAGACAATGCTGCACCTGCTCGGGTGTCGCGAGCCCCTGGTCGACCACCGCGCGGCCGACGAGTGTGTCGAGGTTGGTCCCGCTCTTCTCGGCCTCGGCGCGGAGGGCTTCCTGGGCGCGCAGCGATGCCGCGTTCTCGTCATCGGCCGTCGGCGCCGTGAACCCGGCGGTGTCTTCGGCGGAAAGGCCGCCAGACGCCGGGGTTTCGAGTTTGGGATCTGGTTGGCTCATTCGTCCACACGCTCGGCGAGACCCGGTCCGAACGGGGTAATCGGAGTCGGAAGACCGGAAGGTAAATCCTCCGCGCCGTCCTGTCAATCGCTCCGCTCGGCGGTTTTGAGGATGCCGCCGCCCCTTGCAGTGGATCGATACGGGCGATCAGACCGATCGGATCGGGCGTTCTGAAGATCCTGCGCTCCGCGAACCCGGATCGGTCGACACAAACCGGCGCGGGACACAGTTCTCGGGCGACGAGAGTGTGTCGGCAAGTCCCGACGCATCAAGCCGATCCGTCGCGTCGCCGATACGCCGAAAGTCGTGGAGAACCCGCCTGACGGGTCGCGCCCCGCATCGCCCCGGCCTCATTATCGGAGCTTCTACGCGTGTCCGCCAGCAAGCAAGCCAACGCGTTCTGCCGAGAGGTGCTCGCTTCGGGCGAGGTCTTCATGATCGAGCACGAGCGGGACGGCGTCATGACCTTTCACCTCGCGGGCGATCAGCACGCACGCCCCGCGTGGTCGTCGCGGAACCGCGTCATCCGCATGCTCGAGGGGCCGCTCGCCGGATCCGGACGCGTCGTGACGCGGCTCTCCTGGCACGACTTCGTGAGCAGCATTCTCCGCGATGCCGCGACCGAGGGCGTTCTCATCGGCCTCAACTGGTCCGGCCCGAGGGCGAGGGGGTACAACCTGCACCCCTCGGATGTCCTCTCACGCGTCGAAGCGCAGCGCCGCGATCCGAACCGGGACGCTTGCGAGACGACGCCGAGCCCCGAACTCGAGCAGGGCGGGCCCCCGGACCAGCGGCTCGCGGGTTGATCGGCTACCGTCCCGCGTGATGCCGACCCGCACCGACCTGCTCAGCGATCTCACCGAATCCCAGCGCGCCGCCGTCGAATGCACGGAGGGACCGCTGCTCGTCCTCGCCGCCGCGGGGTCGGGCAAGACACGCGTCATCACCCGGCGCATCGCCCACCTCATGGCCAACGGCGTCCGCCCTTGGCAGATCCTCGCGCTCACCTTCACCAACAAGGCGGCCGGGGAGATGCGCGAGCGCGTCGAGGCCCTGCTCGCAGAGGGCGAGGACCCACGCCCGCCTCGAGGGCTGACGGTGACAACCTTCCACTCCCTGTGCGCCCGCCTGCTGCGTCGCTACGCGGACCGGGCGGATGTCCCGGGTCTCAAACCCGATTACACGATCTACGACTCGTCCGACCAGATGGCCGCGATGAAGCGCACGCTGCAGGCGATGGATCTCTCCAGCAGCAACTGGCCCCCCCGCTCCGTCCTCAGCGCGATCAGCAACGCGAAGAACGAACTGCTCGACGCGGAGAAATTCGCGGCCCGTGCCGGCGACTTCTACGCCAAGCAGCTCGCGAAGATCTACACCGCCTACACCGCGGCGCTGCGCAAGGCGGGGGCGATCGACTTCGACGATCTCCTGCTGATGACGGCGCGGATGCTCGAGCGGAACCCCGACATCCGGCGCGAGTGCCAGGACCGCTGGCGGTACATCCTCATCGACGAGTACCAGGACACCAACGGCGCCCAGTTCCAGATCGCCAGCCTGCTCGCGGGCGAGGGACGCCCCGCGGACAGCGACCTCGCGGGCCTGCCCGATGTCGACCCCGAGGACCTGGGCGACGCGCCGACGGTGGGCCCCAACATCTGTGTGGTGGGCGATCCCGACCAGGCGATCTACGGCTGGCGCGGCGCCGACATCACCAACATCCTCGAGTTCGAGACCCACTACCCCGGCGCCAAGACGATCACGCTGGGCGAGAACTTCCGCTCGACCGAGCCCATCCTCTCGATCGCCGACACGCTCATCAAGCACAACACCAAACGCAAGGACAAGCCTCTGTACACGACCCGGAAAGGGGGCGATCCGGCGCGGGTCGTCCTGTGCCGGGACGAGCGGCACGAGGCGGACCTCATCGCGGACTGGTTCCGCTTCGAGCACGACGACAACAGCATCGCCTGGCGCGATATGGCGGTGTTCTACCGCACCAACGCCCTCTCGCGCGTGATCGAGGATGCGCTGCGCACCAGCGGGGTGCCCTACACCATCGCGCGGGGCACCGCCTTCTACGACCGCGAGGAGATCAAGAACGCCGTCGCGTACATGCGCGTCGTCGCGAACCGGGCGGACGATGTCTCGCTCACCCGCATCGTCAACACCCCGACCCGCGGGATCGGCAAGACCAGCCTCGATCGCGTCCGCATGATGGCCGAGACAGCGGGCCTGCCCCTGTTCGAGGCCCTGCGCACGCCCGCCGACGCGGGGGACATCACCCCCCGCTCCGCGAACGCGATGACGAAGTTCGTCGAGATGGTGGACGGCTGGACCGGCGCCGGCTCGTTCCTGGGCGCCGAGGTCTCGGGCTCGCTCCACGAGCTTGTCGAGCGTGTCATCGACGAGTCGGGGCTCCGATCGCACTACAACAAGCAGGCGAAGACCAGCGGCGCCGAGTCCGACATGGAACGCCTCGACAACCTCGACGAGCTGATCTCCTCGGCGCGCGAGTTCGAGGACGAGTACGACCCCGCGGACGACCCGCTCGCCTTCCCCGGCGCCGATGTGCTCGAGGGGGGCGGGCAGGCGGAGCTCCCCCCGCTGCTCGCGCTGCTGCGGGCATGGCTCGAATCGATCGCGCTGGTCGCGGACGCCGACGCGGTGGACCCAGCGCAGGGCGCCGTCACCCTGATGACCCTGCACGCCGCGAAGGGGCTCGAGTTCCCCGTCGTCGCGATGATCGGGCTCGAGGAGGGCACCCTCCCCCACAGCCGGGCGTTCGATTCCGACGCGTCGATGGAGGAAGAACGCCGACTCGCGTTCGTCGGGATCACCCGCGCCATGAAGAGGCTGCAGATCACCAGCGCCCGCTACCGGACGATCAGGGGATCGACCGAGCGCACGATCCCCAGCCGCTTCCTCGACGAACTCGGCAGCGAGCATGTGCAACGCTCCGACCAGGCGGACGACTGGGGCGATTCGTTCGATCGCGACGCGTTCGACGACACCCCAGCGCAGAATGCGAAGCCGTCGTTCGGGCCCGGGCGGGGCATGGCGAGCGGGTCGATGGAGGCGAAGCTCGCCGCGGTCCGCGCCGCGCGGGCGAAGCGATCCTCGGGCCCGTCCGCCGCGAACGCCTTCCCGGAGGGCTGCCGCGTCCGCCACCCCCAGTTCGGCGAGGGGAAGGTCACCGGCACCTCCGGCTCGGGGACCAACGCGCGGGTCACCGTGGACTTCCGAGGGGTGGGACGCAAGACGCTTGTTCTCGAATACGCCCGATTGAAACGAGTCGATTGACCAGGTTCGCCCCGCTCACGCCGGCGTGATGCCCCGGTAGAGCTGCTGCACGCGGTCCGACTCCGCCCGCCGGACATTCTCCAGCACGAGCCTCGGCACGCGCCACGCCCCCTCCTCCGCGGTCACATTCGAGCAGTGCTCGTTGAAGCAGCGGTAGAGGAACTTGAACGCGTCGCGCGGCTGGTGCATCTGGTCGAGCGCGTCCACCAGGTCCTGACGCGTCACATCCTCCGCGAACATCTGGATCAGGCTCAGCGGCTCGGCATCGGGCAACCGGCACGCGTTCAACCGCGCGTTGCACAGGTCGTAGAGCATCGGGCCCGTCCAGCTCAGCCGCTCGATGAACCCCTGCTTGTCGAGACGGGCCTCCTGGAAGAAGTCCGCGGATTCCTTGAAGAGCGCGTGGCGCAGCTCGATCGGGAGCAGCAGCTTGACCCCGAACCGCTCCTGCTGGAGAAACTTGTTGTTAAACAGGGGCCAGATGATCTCGCGCATCTTCTCCGCGTCCCCGTTCACGAGCGTGGGCTCGTCGACCCGGTCCACGAGCACGAGGATGCCGGTGTACCCGAATCGCGAGATCACGCGGCGGAGCCGCTCGAACATCGCGTAACGGGGCTCGTCCGCGTCGTCCACGAGCGGGAGCACCGCGTGCGATCGGCTGTTCGCGTCGATCACCGCGAGCGACGATGCGATCGCGTCGGGCGTGCGCTGCGTCGTCCGCATCTCGTGGTGCACCCGCCGCGCCACGCGCCGGAGGATGACGCGGTCCCAGACGATCCGCTTCGCGAGCACCCCGAGATAGGCCGCGAGGAAGAGCAGGAAGACCACCCCCACCGCGTCGCGCATGAACCCGCCGTAGGTCGCCGCGGGGAAAAGCCAGACGAAGAGCATCGCCGCGGCGGGGACCCAGCCCGCGACCGTCGCCGCGCGCCAGAGCACCTCCCGCTTCTCGGGCGCGAGCCTCAGGATGCGCCGCAAGCGGGCCGACCGTGTGCCCTCCGCGTCCGCGGGGTCGTACACCGCCTGCAGCAGCAGGAGATCGTGCCGCAGCGGGACCGCCCAGCGCCGCGCGGCCTTCCAGGGCTCCTCGCCGAGATCCGCGGCGGGGCGGTCTTCGCCCTCGTTGAACAGCGCCGCCATGAGACGATCGACCGCGATCGCGAGGATCGCGTCCATGTGGTCCACGAGCCGGAACGCCTTGAACGGCGCGAGTTCTTTCTTCGAGGAGCCGAACCGCGCGTCGAGTTCCGCGACGGGCTGGTTCAGGTCGTCGTAATTCACAACGAGCAGCTTCGCGTCGGGGTGCCGCGCGTTGAAGTCCGCGACGCGCTGCCCGATCTGCAGCTTGATCGCGGTCTTCCCGCTGCCCTTCTCGCCGAAGACGACCGAGGTGCTCGGGCGGGTCAGCTCACCGAGGATCTTCTCGAAATCCGAGTGCATGCTCCCCGTCGGGGTCGACCCGGCCCGGGGCATGCCCGCGCCTCCCAGCCCGTTGAGCCGCGCGAGCACCTCGTCGTGGCGCGCCTCCTCCCCCCGGAAGGGATTCTCCGCGATCGCCCAGTGCTCGAAGAACTGACTGATATTCATGTCGCCTCGCGTGTGCGCCGGGGCGCACGCCGGAGTGATGGTTGGGATTCCCGCCCGCCGCGTCTCAGTGGGCGACCCGCTCGCCCAGCAGAGGGCTGATCTCCTCGACGACGGTGCCGAGCAGTTCCGCGTCGCGCGCCTCGGCGTTCAGCCGCAGCAGGGGCTCGGTGTTGCTCTTGCGGATGTTCGCCCACCACCCCTCGCTCTCGAAGCAGTCGACCGTCACCCCGTCGAGGTCGTCGATCGTCCCGCGACCGATGTAGTGCTCGCGGATCTCCGCGAGCGCCTGGTCCTTGTCCTCGATCTCGAAGTTGATCTCGCCCGACTGCACATACCGCTTGACAGGCTCGATCATCGCGCTCACGGGCTTGCCGCTCGCCGCGACCGCGCTGAGCACCGTCGCCATCGCGATCGCGCCCGAATCCGCGTTGAAATTGCTGCGGAAGTAGAAGTGCCCCGAGAGCTCGCCGCCGAATGCGCAGCGGTGCGCCGCCATCTCCTGCTTCATGAAGACATGCCCGACCCGGCTGCGGATGGGCTTCCCGCCCGCTCTCTCGATCTCCTCCGGGACCGCCTTCGTCGAACGCAGGTCGTACACCACGCTCGACCCGGGGCGATCACCCAGGAAATACGGGACGAGCGCCGCGGTGAGATGATCGCACCCCACGATCTCGCCCGTCTCGTCGACGATCACGCACCGGTCCGCGTCGCCGTCGTAGCACACGCCCAGGTCCGCCTTCTCTTTCTTGACGGCTTCCTGGAGCTGCTCGAGATTGCTCGCGACGAGCGGGTTGGGCTCGTGCACGAACTCGCCCTTCGTGTTGTCGAAGTTGAGGGGAACGATCGTCAGCCCCTCGACCTCCTCGCCCTTGGTGCCGAAGACCTTGGGCACCATGGTCCCCGCCATCCCGTTGCTCGCGTCGACGACGATCTTCAGGCTCTTGCCACCCAGGTCGCAGTGCTTGAGAACATGGGCCTTGTACGCCGACCAGAAGTCGCGCTGCTCGACCCGTCCGTCGGTCTTCGCGCCGATCAGGGTGCGATCAACCATCGCGGCCTGTTTGCGCACCTCCGCAAGACCCGAGGCCTCCCCCACCGGCTTCGCCTGACGCTTGCTGACCTTGAACCCGTTGTACTGCGGAGGGTTGTGGCTCGCGGTCACCACCACGCCCCCGGCGCAGTCCAGGTGATTGATCGCGAAGTACATCATGGGCGTGTCGACGAGCCCGATGTCGATGACATCGGCACCGCCGTTGGTCAGGCCCGCGATCAACTCCGCCGCGAGCGTCGGGCTGCTCTGCCGCATGTCCCGCCCCACGATGACATTCTTCATCATCGGGGTCGTCTCGCCCGCGGCCTCCGCGTCGGCGAGCAGGAACTTCGCGCAGCCGTACCCGATCTGCCACGCCATCTGGTCGGTCAGCGGATCGGGGTAGACCCCGCGGATGTCGTAGGCCTTGAACACGCGTCCGAGCATGGTGATCTCCGTCGTCTTCGGTCATGGATGCCAGAATCGCAAGGATAGACCCGCTCGCGTGGATATGAAGCGGAGTGCCCGTTGCCGCGCCCTCGCCGACACCTTCAGTTACGGCCTCAACGAACCAACCGAATCTCGCGTTGTCTGGTCATCCACCCGTTTGTGTGGCACACTAAGACCGCCGCGGTGCGCAGGAACACTGTTCTTCGCTGCGCTCCCCTGGCCGGGAGGGCCGCAGGCGCGAAGGGACCAACAATGCACGGCAAGCAGACGCGAATGCACTACACGACAAGCCTTCTGGCCCTCCACGGCACAGGTCTGATCGCGAGCGCAGGCCCATTACCCGTCACGAGTTATCTCGGATTCGGGGATAGCCCCTTCAGCGGGACACCCTTCGCGGACTTCCATCTCGAAGATATGGAAGACGGCCTGCTCAACACGCTGGGTCTGAGCGTTGTCAGCAACACCCCGGGGACGACCATCGGCGCCATCGGCATGAACCCGAACGCCGATTCCGTGGACGAGGACGACGGGGTCATCGACGGGCTCGGACGCGACGGCATGTCACTCGCAGAAGTTAACAACATCAGCACCGAGAACTTGGGCTACACCTTCTCGTTCGACCCCGTCTCGCTCGGGTATCTACCCACCCATGTGGGACTGGTGTGGACCGACGGCGGGTTCGGCCGATCGACCATCGTCGAGTTCTTCGACGCCGACGGAGAACTGCTGGGTTCCATCGGGCCCACACCCGTGGGCGACAACAGCTTCGCGGGAGGCACCGCCGAGGACCGGTTCTTCGGCGCCATCTTCGAGGAGGGCGTCGCCTCGATGACCATCCGCACGCCCGGCGGCGTCAATGTCCTCGAAGTCGATCACATTCAGTACGGGATCGTCCCCACGCCCGCAACGCTTGCCGCGATCGTCGCGAGTGGGCTGCTCGTCCCGCGCCGCGGTCGCCGCGGCTGAACCTAGTCCCGGCTCTCCCGCCTCAGCACCCCCGCAGGCAGCGCCCGCACGAACGCCCGCCCGTAGGGCTTCGTCACCACCCGCGGATCCAGCACCACGATCCGCCCCGAATCGCCGTGCGAGCGGATCAGCCGCCCCACGCCCTGCTTGAACTTGATCACCGCCCGCGGGATCGAGTCCTCGACGAAGGGGTTCCCTCCCCGCTCCTGGATCCGCTCGAGCCTCGCCTCGGTCAATGGGCGATCGGGCGGGTCGAACGGCAGCCGCGTGATGATCACATTCCGCAGCGCGTCCCCGCGCACATCCACGCCCTGCCAGAAACTCGCCGCCCCGAGCAGCACCCCGTTCCCGCTCTCGCGGAACGCTTCGAGCAGTTCGGTGCGTGACCCCGCGCCGGGCCCGCGTCCCTGCACGAACATCGGATAGCCCAGCCCCTCCAAGGGATCGGCGAGCAGTGCCGCCGTCCGGTCCAGCAGGCTGAACGCGGTGAACAGCACGAACGCGCCCCCCTCCGTCGCCTCCACATGCTCGAGAATCCGGGTCACCAGTTCGTGCTCGAACGATCCAGCAGCAGGCACCGCGCCCGAACCGCCCCCCCGACCACCACGCCCGGGCTCGGGCATCGTCCGGTCGATGTACAACTCCACCTGCGACGCGTAGTCGAACGGGCTGCCCAGTTGCATCGTCTCGGCGCCCTCGCACCCGGTCCGCTCCAGAAAATGCGCGAACGCCGTCTCCGCCCGCTCCGCGGGCTCGTCGTCCCCAACCGTCCGCGTCGCGAGCGTCGCGCTCGTCAGCACCACGCTGAAGTCCGCCCCGAAGAGATGCTCTTTCAGGAGCGGCGCCACCTCGATCGGCGAGCACGCAAGCGTCACACGCTGTGATCGCGTGCCGCGGCCGCTTCGCCCTTGCCCTCCGCTCGCCTCGACCCAGTAACAACACCCCTCCAGGCTCTGGCTCACCAGCGCCTCCGCCGCATCCGCGATCTCCCCCGCCCGCTGGATGTACGCATTCAGCTCGAACCGGTCCGCCTCGCCCTTGCCCCCATCATGGGTCAGATCTCGAAGGCGCCGAAGCTGCGTCACCAGCCCGTTCATCGCGGCCGTGAGCCCGTTCTCAACCGCGTCCTTCTCCCGGATCCGCCCTCCCCGCGCACGCCCCGACCGCTCCAACTCGATGAGCGACTCGAAGAACGCCCGAGACGCCGCCTCCGCCTCGTTGATGAGCCGAACGCACCGCTCGATCGGGTCGAGGTCCCCCGTCACCAGTTCGAGGTTCGACAGGTACCCCTTGCCCGTCTTGCGGTGGTAGAGCGTGCCCAGCAGGTGGTTCACCCGCCCCTCGCTCAGCGAGATCCCGAAGTGGTCCGACGCGACATCCTCGACCATGTGCGCCTCGTCGAGGATCACATGGTCGTACTTGGGCAGCACCCCCACCTTGCCCTCGCTGCGCGACCGCATCGCGAGGTCCGCAAAAAACAGCGCATGGTTCGTGACGATCAGGTTCGCCCGCTCGAGCTCGCGACGCGCACTCTGGTAGAAGCACTGCTCGTGGTGGGGACACTTACGCCCCATGCAGTTGCCAGAATCGCTCTGCACCTTGTCCCAGACCCCCGCCCGCTCCAGCGCCGGCAGCGTCGACAACGACCCGTCGGGCGTGTCGTACGCCCAGTCCTCGATGACATGCAGACTCCGGCGTGACGCCGCGTCGGGCAGCAACCGCTCCTGCCGCGCGCTCGCGAGCTTCAGCCGCCGGATCGAGAGGTAGTTTCCTCGTCCCTTCGCCAGTACAGCGCGCAACTCGCCGCGCCAGCCGTCTGCGTCTCCGTCGCTCTGTCGCTCCGTCGCGCCATCCCTTTCCCCCAATGACTCCGCCAGCAGCGGGACATCCTTCCGCATCAGCTGCTCTTGGAGCGCGATCGTGTTCGTCGCGACCACCACCGTCTCGCCGCACGACAGCGCCCGGCTGATCGCCGGCACCAAATACGCGAAGCTCTTCCCGACCCCCGTCCCCGCTTCGACGACCAGGTGCGACTTCGCCGCCAGCGTGCGCGCGACCGCGTCCGCCATCCGAAGCTGCTCAGGGCGGGCCTCGTACCCCTCCCCCAGCAGCGACGCGATGACGCCACCGTCCCCGAGCACACGCTGGACCGTCGCGTCGCTCACCGAATGTCCGACTCCACTCCCAACGGATTCCGCTTCGGCTCCCCGATTTCTCTCGGATACGCCCCGGGTGTCTTCCGCAGTTTCTCGATCACCACGATCCGCCCCGTGGGCGTTTCCACCGTCCCCGCGTGCGCCGCGTGCAGCAGGCGCAGCGCCCCCTTCGCCTCGGCCAACTCCTCCTCCGCCTTCTGACCCTTCGTCAGCGCACACAGCCCGCCGACGCGTGCGAACGGGACCGTGATCTCAAGCAGGCTCGCCAGCCGGCCCACCGCCCGTGCGATGACCACATCGAACTTCTCGCGCTTACTCGACTTGTCCTGCCCCGCGACCTCCGCCCGGTCGTGCCACACGGTGACATTCTCGAGCCCGATCTCCCTCGATACATGCCGAAGGAACCCGCACTTCTTCTCCGTCGAATCCAGCAGCGTGAACGCAGCATCGGGGCGGCAGATCGCCAGCACCAGCCCCGGAAGCCCCCCGCCGCTCCCGACATCCAGCACCCGCAGCGCCGCCTTCTCCCCATCAGCATCACCCGCACCCGCCTGCGCCTCCGCCAGCACGGGCAGCAGCGTCAGGCTGTCGAGCAGGTGCTTCTCGACCGCGTCCTCAACCGTCCGGATCGCGGTCAAATTCATCACCTGGTTCGCCGCCATCAGCAGCGCTAGGTAACGGCCCAGCCGCTCGATTTCCCCGGCCTCGAGCTCGATCCCCAACGCCGCCGCGCGCGACGCGAAGTCGGTGCCGAGATCGACAGGTTCGAGACCGCTCGGAAACTCGACCGGTGCCCGCCAGGTCTTCGCGCCCCCACCGGCGGGCTTGCCCGGGGGATTACCGCGTGACCGCCCGCCCCGAGAACCCCGCGCTGACCCCGTATGCCGACCCCTTTGTGGATTCATCGTTGTCAGCGTATTCAAACGAACGCCTGTAGGGGCCCGTCTCCCGGTGAAGCGCGACATTCATCACCAGACCCGTCATCAGCCACACCGTCAGCAGGCTCGACCCGCCGTAGCTCACGAAGGGCAGCGTGATCCCGATGATCGGGAGCAGCCCGATGTTCATCCCCACATTCACCACCATCTGCGTCGCCACGAACGCCGCGAAACCCACGCAGATCAGCCTGCCTTGGGGCGTTCGGCACACGGCGCTCGCCGCGAGCGCCCCGCCGACCCACAGCCCCGTCAGCGCCAGGAGCCCCACCCCGCCCAGGAAGCCGTACCGGTTGACAACCACCGCGAAGATTGTGTCGTTGTGCCGCTCCGGGAGGCGGTTGAAGGTCACCAGCGCCCGCGACTTCTCCGCCGGGAGGCCGCTCGCGCCGCCCGCCCCGATCAGGTTCTGCGCCGTGTACGACTGGAAATTGATGTCCTGGGCCGACGCGGTGTCCCCCTGGTACTGCCGCACCAGCGCGACGATCCGCGTCTTCTGGTGCGGCTTGAGAACCGGGTAGACCGCCGGCGCCGCGAGCGCCGCGGCGACCACGATCAGGGTCAAGTGCCGGAGCTTCGCCCCCGCCGCGACGAGCATCGCGAAGAGGCTGGGAACGAACAGCGCCGAGGTCCCGAGGTCGGGCTGCAGCGTGATCAACCCCACCGGCACCGCCGCGATCAGCCCCGGGACCAGCAGCCCCCTGAGCTCGCGGTGCGACGACCGGTACCGCATGTAGTGCGCGATCACCAGCACGAAGGCGATCTTGGTCAACTCGCTGGGCTGCAGATCCAGAGGCCCAAGGTCGATCCACGCCCGCGCACCGTTCCGGGGCGTCACGATCGACGAGGGCACGAACGGGAGCAGCAGGAACACCAGCAGGCCCACGCACCCGACGAACGCCGGGAGGCTCACCCAGCTCAGGAGCTTGTAGTGCGGCAGCGCGACCAGCGTCGCCGAGATCAGCCCGATCAGCAGGAACACCACCTGCTTCCACGCGACCGCGGAGAGCCCCGCGTCCGTCCCCGCGGAGACCGCGAACCCGCCCGACGCGAGATCGATCATCCCGACCCCGAGCAGCGAGAGCGCGAGCGCCGCGATGACGCACAACCACGCCGGGTTCACCAGCGCGAGGCTCGCCGCGGCGTCGCGCTTGACGGCGCTCCCGTGCACGAGCCGTCCCAGCGCCGACCGTTCCGCCCGCTCGGGCGGCACGAACGCGGGCGTGTGATCCATCACCGTCCGTTTCAGCACCCGGTTCACCGCTCGCCCCCCGCTAGCGAACCGCCGGGTGATCGCCCGTTCCCACCGGGGAGATACCCCTCCGCGATCAACGCGTGCACGACCTGGTTCGCGACCGGTCCCGCGACTCGCCCGCCTCCCCCGCCGTATTCGATCAGCACGCTCGCCGCGTAGCGAGGGCCGCCCCCCTCGGGTCCGACGAGGATCGTGAACCACGCGTGATCACCGGAGCGGACCACCCGAGCGGGCTCAGGCCCCTCGCCGTCCGGGTCGTGCATCAGGGGGGGCGCCTGGGCGGTGCCCGTCTTGCCCCACACCCGAACCCCCGGTGCGTTGAAGATCCGTTCCCGCCCCTGCTCGAAACCGATCGTGCTCCCCGTCCCCCGCGTGTCGTTCACCGATCCGTACAGCCCCTCCAGCGCCGCCTCGACCGCGGCCGGATCGAAGCGGACCTGCCCCGTCACCCGGGGCCCGCGCCCATCGTCCACGATCGTCGGCGCGATGACCGCCCCACCGCGCGCAAGCGTCGCGTACGCGTTCGCCGCGTGCAAAGGCGTCCAGGTCACCGGGCCCTGCCCCATCGCCATCAGGATCGCGTCGGAGATGATCAGGTCGCTCCCGTCTCCGGGCCCGTCGAGCGCCCCGACCTTGCCCTCCCAGGCCCGCCCGATCCCCAGCGAGAACCCCGATCCCACGCCCAATTCGTCATAGATCGACGCGATCGTCTCGGGCCCCATCCGCCGACCGAGCTCGTAGTAGAAGATGTTGCACGAATAGGTCACGGACTCCGCCGCGCGCACGGGTTCGCCCGTCGCGCTGTGGGTCAGCCCGTACCGCTTGTAAATCCAGCACCGGTACACATCCGTCCGGTCGTACAGCAGGTGCCCCGTGCACACGATCCCACGGTCCATCCGGTAGAACCCGCGGGCGCTCGCCGCGCTGAGCATCAGAGGCTTCACGATCGACCCGGGCGGGTAGGGCACCCCGATCGCCCGGTTCACGAACGGATCCAGGAACGCCGGATAGGCATTCTCTTCGGGCGCTTCTTCCCATCGCGCGTCGTCCTGCGGCGAAGGCGTCGAGACGAGCGCCAGAACCTGCCCCGTTTCGATATCCACCACCGCCGCGGCCCCCGCGAGCGTCTCCCCCTCCGCGACGCCCCCGTTCCCGTGCCAGGGCTGCACCGTCGTCAGCCCCACGCTGGGCTCGAGCGCCGCGCGGATCCGCGCCTGCAACATCGCGTCGATCGTCAGCCGCACATCCCGACCCGGAACCGGGTCCGCCGCCCGTTCCTCGCCCGTGTCCAGCCGAACGGTGCGCAACCCGCGAAGACCCCGCAGCTCGTGTTCGTGCGCGCGCTCGACGCCGCTCGACCCCACCCCGTCGCCGGGGATATACCGACCCCGGTCCGTTCCGTTCTCCGTAAACCAGCCCGTCGAGTCGATCGCGGGATCCGCCGCCGCCGCCCGCCGCGCCGCGTGGTCTTCCTGGTAGAGCCTGCTCCGCAGCGTGCCCAGGACGAGCCGTCCCACGCCCGTCACGCGCACCGGCTCGACCCCCTCCCCCTTCATCGGTCCGGGCAGGCTCGACCGGTCCACCGCGACCTCGATGACATCGAACGGGCGCACACGGTCCGTCGCGTCGCGGATCGTCACCCCGGGGAACAACTCGGTATAGACCGGCTCATCCACCGCCGAACCGGGACGGTCCGGCGTCGCGATCGGCACCCGCCTCGACAGCATCTGCCGGAGCGTGAACGCCGCCTCGTCCGCGAGATCTTCCACCAGCACATGCGCCCGGGTCTCTTCCGCGATCGTCGTGTCCGCGGACGCCGTCAAGCGTGCTTCGTCCTCAGCCGTCAAGCCCCGCCCGCTCGCGAGGTGCTCCGCGATCAGGCGATCCCGCCTCGCCTCCGCGACCGCTTCGCGCATCCGCGCGACCCGCCGCAGCACGCGGTCGGCACGCTCCAGCAGGACCTCGGTCCCCACGCCCGTCCGCTCCGCGATCCGCTCGAGCGAACGCGCCACGACCCCCCGATACTGGTCAATCAGCGGCGCTGCCAGAATCTCACGCGACCCCTCGTCCGCGTCCGCCCAGAGGTCCGCGTAGACGCGCCGAGCAAGCCGGCGGCCCTGCCGCTCGGCCCATGCGCCGCTCAGCACTTCATACTCGATCGCCACCCCGTATGAGGGGCGATCCATCGCAAGCACACGCCCCGCTCGGTCCAGAATCCTCCCCCGGATCGTGGGAGACCAATCCCGGCGCACGAGCCGTCGCTCCGCCGCCTCGAGCCGCTCGTCACCCTCCGCGAGGGTCACCTGCGCGAGACGGACGACGAGCGCCCCCATCACGGCGCACAGAACCACCCATTGCAGAAGCAGTCTGCGATGAAACATGCTCGGGATGGCACGGCGGATCGTTCGGCGCATCGGGGGGTCGGTCAGACAACAGCGTTCCGATTCTATGAATCGGATGCGCGACAACCCCCGGGCCAGCGGGGATCGTCAGCCCCGCGTGTCTTTTTCGATCTGCGCGTACGCGTTGTGGCTGTGGATCGACTCGAAATTCTCCGAGGTGATCCGGTACCACGAGATCGACCCGTCCGAGTCGAGCAGGACCGCGAGGTCGCGGATGATGTCCTCCACGAACTTCGGATTCTCGTACGCCTTCTCGGTGACGAATTTCTCATCCGGCCGCTTCAGGACCGCGTAGACCGGGTGGCTCGCCGCCTCCTCCAGGCGGGTGACGAGATCCTCGATCCACATCATCTCGCCCTCGGTGCGGATCGCGGCCTCGATCCGGCACCGCTGGTTGTGCGCGCCGTACTCGCTGATTTCCTTCGAGCAGGGGCACAGGCTCGTCGCGGGCGCCGCGACACGCATGATCATGTCCTGACCCGTTGCGGTCGCGGTGCACTCGAAGGTGACCTCGTAGTTCATCAGGCCCGCGGCGCCCGTCACCGGCGCGTGCTTCTCGACGAAATAGGTGAACGACGCCTCGAAATGCGCCTCCGCGGCCTTCAGCCGGACGCGGATCGCCTCGGTCACCTGCGGGATGTCGTCGGGCGTGAGCGGCTGGCAGGAGTGCTCGTTGAGCACCTCCAGGAAACGGCTCATGTGCGTGCCCTTCTGGTGATGAGGCAGCGCGACATACATGTTGATGTTCGCGACCGTCGATTGCTCTCCACCCGCCTTCGTGTGCAGGCGGATCGGGTAGACGACCTCCTTAACACCCACCTTGTCGATCGCGACCCGGCGCGTGTCCTTGCTGGACT
Organism: Phycisphaerales bacterium UBA7812; assembly: GCA_002480345.1. Taxonomy (GTDB): domain Bacteria; phylum Planctomycetota; class Phycisphaerae; order Phycisphaerales; family UBA1924; genus UBA1926. The sequence goes on from DLBY01000057.1 coordinate 23,613, forward strand.
GCACATCGGGCATGGTCTCGGGCGTGCTGGTCGTCGTGCCGCCCTCCGCGGGCGTGGTTTCGTTGCCGGACATCTCGGTTCCGTTCGAAGTGACAATGCTCAAGCAGGCACCTTTCGGCTCATGGATCGGAGCGGGGCCCCGGGAGGAGCCTGATCGTAGAACTTCCTTCGCTCGAAGCGAATTCCCCGATTCGCGAACGACCCGCGCATCGCGAGACGCCGCTCAATAGGGAGATTCCCGAGATCCGGATCAGGTCGCCGCCCGGCGCACGAAGATCTGCAGCCTGTGCCCCTCCGCGACCACCCCCCGCTCCCGGCACAGCCGATCGCGGAGTTCGAGCAACTCGGGGATCTCCACGGCCTCGACCTCGCCCGTCGCGACATCGATCAGCAGGGTGTTCGCCTTCTTCCCGTAGACGAGCTGGTAGTGGACCTGCTCGTGCTCGAAGGGCACGCGTTGGACGATCCCCGCCTCCTCGAGCAGCTTGAGCGTCCGATAGATCGTCGCCTTGCTGACGCTGTACCCGTCGCTGCGCACGCTCTCGAGCAGCGTGTCGGCCTCGAAGAGGCCGTCGAGATTGATGATCGTGTCGAGGATGTGCGCCCGCTCGGGGGTGTACTTGTGCCCCGCCTTCTTGAGGTGCTGGCGGAACACCGCGCACAGCGGCGGCAGAATCTCCGCATCGTCGGGCATGGGTGTGGGATCGAGTTGCATCCGGGCGGATCATACCCGTGCGACGCCCGTAAACTCTCGCCCATGCCGGCGCGCACACGCCAGTCCCCTGAAAACACCCGGCCCGCGCTCATCCTGTGGGGCGCCTGGGCGGGCCTGCTGGGCCTCACGATCGCCGCGGCGGGCTCGCTCGGTGGATCGCTCGACCCCGTCACGGCGTTGCTGCTCACGATCGACACCCATGTCCGATCGGGCTGGCCCGCGCTGCTCTTCCTCGCCGCCTCCGTCGGGCTGGGTCGCTCGCTCGCGTTCGCGGCGCCGGTTCGCGTCCGCCCCGCGCTGCGCGGAACAGCGCCTGCAGCGGGCCTTGCGATTCTGCTCGGCACGGTCTGGTGCCTGGGGACAGCGGGCGCTCTCGGGGCGGTCCCCTTGCTCATCCCCATCGTGCTCGGGATCGTCGCACTGGTCGCGGGATCCGGCGGCGTGCGCACCGTTCGGTCGGTCCCCGCGCCGCCGGGCTGGCTCTGGGTCGGGTTGCCCGGGCTCGCGGTGCTGCTCGTCGCGGCGGCGAGCCCGCCTGGCGTGCTGTGGGCGAGCGAGTACGCGGGGTACGACACGCTGAGCTACCACCTGCAACTGCCCAAGGAGTGGGTCACGCTGGGGCACACCCGACCGCTCTCCCACAACACCTACTCGTTCCTCCCCGGTGCGATCGAGCAGGCGTACGCCGCGCTGGGCTCGCTCGCGGGCGGCGCCTCGGACGGTTTGCTTGCGAACGGCGCGTGGCGTCTGCAGGCGGCGCACACCCTGCACGCGGGGCTGGCGGTCCTCGGCGCAGTCATGGTCGCTCGGCTCGCCCGGAGGCTCGCGCTCGCGTCGGGCGCGAATCGGAGCGGCGTCCGGACCGCGTCAGCGATCGGCGGCGGGCTCGTGCTCTGCACGCCCTGGACGGTCGTCGTCGGTTCGATGGCGTACAACGAGATGGGCGTGATCGTGCTCGGCGCGGGGGCGCTGCTCGCCGCGTGCCGGCGGGGCGTCGCGGATGAGGATGTGCGCACGGCGGTTGCCCGCGCCGCGGCCGTGGGTGCCCTGGTCGGCGCCGCGTGCCTGTGCAAGCCGACGGCGCTGCTGTTCGTCGGGATCCCAGCCGGCGTGATGCTGCTCCGCTTCGGAAGACTGCGGCACTGGGGGACGCTCGCGGTCTCGGGTTCGATCGCGGGCCTGCTCGTGATCGCGCCGTGGATGATCCGCAACGCGGTGATGACGGGTAACCCAGTCTTCCCGCTCGCGACGGGCGTGCTCGGCAGCGGGCACTGGACCACCGAACAGGCGACGCGGTTCGCCGCGGCGCACGCGTTCGACGGCGGGCTGCTCGATCGTCTGACGATGCTCGTGTTCGCGGACCCGAACGCGGGCGATGGTGCGGCGGGAGTCGCCCGGTACCGCGGGACGACGAATGTGCAATGGCTGCTCGCGTTTCCCGCAGCGCTCGCGGGCCTGATCGTGCTGGCATTCGGCCGCCGCAGCCGCGCGGTGGGCGTCGGTCTCGCGCTGTGCCTCGCGGGGCAGGTCGTCGCGTGGCTCGCCTTCACGCACCTGCAGAGCCGCTTCCTGATCCCCTGCCTCCTCGTGCTCGGGCCGATCGTCGGGGTTGCGTGCGCACGATTCGGTCGAAACGGGCTGATCGCGGGGGCCGCGCTCTGCCTGCTTCAGGCGGGGGCGCTGTGGACGGTGTTCGCCGAGCAGCGCGGGGGGACGCCAAATGCGCTATTGGGCGCGCCGCCCGCGGTGTTCATGGGCGAGCCCTACGCACCGGAGATCGGGCGGGCATCGCCGATCGCGTACCTGAATCACGAGGTGCGCGCGGATGCGGTCGTGCTGCTCGTCGGGGATGCGACGCCGTTGTACCTCGCCCGGGAGACGGTGTACGCGACGGCCTGGGAGCGTCCGCCTGTGCTCGATCTCGCGGCGGGCCTGGTGCATGCGGATCTCGTCTTGATCAATAATGCGGAGCTCTCGCGGCTGCGCGCCAGCGGGTATCTCCACGAGGACCTGACTCCGGAGCGACTCGCTCAACTCGTCTCGGCGTGGCGGCTCGTGCGCGCGTGGCCGGAACTCGGGGTGCGCCTGTATCGTGTCCCCACCGACGGAGGCGAGCAGCCCTGATGGATGAGCGGAGCGGAGATGTGATGCGAGAGGTCCGCCCGGGGGACGACCGGGTGCGCACGCTCGTGAAGATCGCGGTGCAGCTCGTCGGGTTCGTCGCGGGGCTGGGCCTGCTGGGGTGGTGCGCCCGAGAAGCGCTCAAGCCCGGCAACCGCGAGCAGCTCGCTCGCCTGGGCGAGGCGGACGGCGGGCAGGTGGCGCTGCTGTTCGCGTGCTCGCTCGCGACGCTGGCGCTCAACGGGCTCATCTTCTGGGCGGTGCTGCTCCCCGAGAGGCGGCTGAAGATCGGCGACACGCTCGCGACCAACGCGTTCGCGACGATGCTCGCGTACCTCCCCTTCAAGATCAGCGTGGTGGCGCGCGTAGCGCTGCACAACCGGCGCGACGGGGTGGCGCTGATGACGATCGCGGCGTGGTTCGGGGCGATCGGTGCGCTGGTGATCGTTGGACTCGGGCCTGTCTCGCTGGTGAGCCTGTGGCGCAAGGGCGTGGACGGGGTGTGGTGGATCGCGTCGGGCGCGGGGATCGCCCTCAGCCTGGGCCTGCTGCTCGCGGCGGCGCGAGCGCTCGCGGGTGAACGCGGGCTCGCGCGGATCCACCGCCTGCTCGATCCGCTGCGGATCGGGGCGCTGACCCGGTTCACGCGCACGGAAATGTTCGCCAAGCTGCACGGCGTGTTCGGGATGCTCGCGCACCCGGGGGCGGTGCTCGGGGCGACGGCGCTGCGGCTGGCGGATGTGGGCGTGCTCTCCGCACGGTTCATGGTCGCGGCGTCCATCCTCGGGGTGAGCCTGGGGTGGGAGGAGGGCGTGCTGTTCGCGAGCAGCTACTTCCTGATCGGCATGCTCAGCCCGTTCGGGATGCTCGGGACGCGCGAGGCGGGGTCGATGGGGGTCGCGGCGGCGCTGGGGTTCGGGGACGCGGGTGAGTCGGTCGCGGTGGTGATCCTGCTGGTCACCGCGACGGAATCGCTGTCGTATCTCGTCGCGGGGGTGCTGGGGGGCGTGTGGGTACGCCCGGACCGGCTGATCCGGGGCGCGAAAGCGGCGGCTTCCCTCTGACCGTGTGTCGGATCAGCATCGCGGACCCGCGCGATCCACGATTCGGGAGCGGCTGGGTCTCTACCATCCGGTCCCATGCGGCTGGCCCTTGCGCAGATCAATCCAACCGTCGGTGACATCAGCGGGAACGCGGCGCTGATTGAGCGCGCGCTCGAGGCGGCGCGGAAGCGGTCCGTGGATCTGGTTGTCTTCCCGGAGCTCTCGATCTGCGGGTATCCCCCCCGCGACCTGCTGCAGCACGAGGGCTTCGTCGAGGCCTGCGAAAGAGAAACCGAGCGGATCGGGACGACCGGGACGCGCGATCTGACGGTCGTGATGGGCACGCCGCTGCGGGTGGGTGGTGCTCCGGAAGCGGGCTCGCGGCTCGCGAATAGCCTCGTGGTGTACCGCGGGAACGAGCAGATCGCCTATTACGACAAGCGGCTGCTGCCGACCTACGACGTGTTCGACGAGGACCGGTACTTCGAGGCGGGGGACCGGGCGGTCGTGATCGATGTCGCGGGGGAGCGGGTGGGGCTCGCGATCTGCGAGGACCTGTGGCAGGGACGGGACGCGGGGTTCAGCAGCGCGTACGACGATGCGGCGGATCCGATCGCGGAACTGGCGAACGCGGGCGCGCGCACGGTCGTCGTCCCGTCGGCCTCTCCCTTCGTGCTGGGCAAGGGCACGCGGCACCGCGAGATCCTGCGATCGCACGCGACCCGGCACCGGCTGACGATGGCGAGCGTGAACCAGGTGGGCGGGAACGATGACCTGATCTTCGACGGGCACTCGTGCATCATCGGACCCGACGGGGCGATGCTCGCCGCGGCTCGGGGGTTCGAGGAGCAGTTGCTGGTCCTGGAGAGCGATGCGACGCGGTTCGGGGATGTCGACGACCCGGTCGCGGGCGGCGATGCGAACCGGATGCTGTTCGACGCGCTGGTGCTGGGGGTGCGGGACTACTGCCGCAAGACGGGGTTTGCGAGGGCGGTGATCGGGCTGAGCGGGGGGATCGACTCCGCGTTGACGGCGGCGATCGGGGCGGCGGCGCTGGGGAGCGAGAACATCCTGGGCGTGCTGATGCCCGGGCCCTATTCGAGCGCACACAGCCTGACGGACGCGCGGGACCTGGGCGAGCGATTGGGCGTGAAAACGGTGACGGCGCCCATCGGACCCGGGCACAACGGGATCGGGGGCGTGCTCGATGCGGTGTTCGGCGAGATCGGGGAGCTCGCGCTGGGGGAGCGTCGTCCCGATCTGACCGAGGAGAACCTGCAGAGCCGGGTGCGCGGGGCGATGATCATGGCGGTGAGCAACCGCACGGGCGCGATCGTGCTGACGACGGGGAACAAGAGCGAATTGGCGGTCGGGTACTGCACGCTGTACGGGGACATGAACGGCGGTTTGGCTGTTTTGAGCGATGTGCCCAAGACGCGGGTGTTCGCGCTGTCGAAGTGGATGAACGAGCACTGGGAGTCGCTGGGGTTCCGCGGACCGCCGATCCCGGAGAACACGATCACGAAGCCTCCGAGCGCGGAGCTGGCGCCGGATCAGAAGGATTCGGATTCGCTGCCCGATTATGGGGTGCTCGACGAGATCGTGGACCGGCATGTGGAGCGGAAACAGTCGGCGGCGACGATCGCCCGCGAGACGGGGTTCGGCGCGGACGAGGTTGCGCGGATCTGCCGGCTGATCGATCGCAACGAGTACAAGCGGCGGCAGATGGCGACGGGGCTGAAGGTGACGGGGGTCGCGTTCGGGCCCGGGCGGCGGGTGCCGATCGCGCGTGGATGGCATTGAAGAGGAAGAAGAGAAGAGGGGATTCACCACAGAGGCGCAGAGGGCACTGAGGGGGCACCGAGGGAAGCGGGGTTCTCGTTGTCTGAAGGAGCCTTGGGCGTGAGCGATGGGCGGTGCGGTGTGTGTGGATGGGGGTTGGGAGTGACCCGTCGCTGACGCTCCGGGCTCTTTTGGTGGCGTGATCGACCGGGTGTGCGTGGCTTGCTCGGTGTGATCAGCCTTCGATGGCGCCGACGAGTTGGCTGAGATTGCTCACGCCCTGCTGGGTGCCCCACTTCTTGAGGCCCTTGGCGATCTTGATCGGGGCGGCGGGGTTGGCGAACAGGGCGGTGCCGACTTCGATGGCGGTGGCGCCGGCGAGGATGAGTTCGGCGGCGTCGTCCCAGGTCATCACGCCGCCGATGCCGACGATGGGGGTGTTGGTGTCGCGGGCGATCTGGGTGTGGGTGAGGTGGACGAGGCGGACGATGGTGTTGTGGACGGCGGGGCCCGAGAGGCCTCCGGTGCCGTTGCCGATTTTGGGCTTGCGGGTGCGCACATCGATGGCCATGCCGGGCGTGGTGTTGCAGAGGCTGAGGGCGTCGCAGCCGGGGCGGGCGTTGGGGCCCGCGGGCGTTGCGCCCTCGCCGGGCTCGATGCAGGCGCGGGCGAGGTCGGTGATCGTGTGGGGGGTGCCGGTTGTCACCGGGGGGAGTTTGACGATGAGGCGGGTGCCCGTCAGGAGGGGGCGGACTTCGCGGATGAGTTCGGCGAGGAGTGTGGGGTCGGCTCCGATTTCGACGCCGTGTTTGACATTGGGGCAGGAGACATTGAGTTCGACGGCGGGGATGGACTCGATCGCGTCCATCTCGGCGGCGACGCGGCGGTAGTCGTCGATCGAGAACCCCGCGATGGACCCGATGACGGTTGTGGGGATGGCGTCGGCCTTGGGGGCGTAGTGGCTGATGAAGGCGTCGATGCCGGGGTTGGCGAGGCCGATCGCGTTGAGCATGCCCGCCTTGAGGGGGGCGACTCGCCAGGGGGCGTTGCCCTCGCGGGGCTCGGGGGTGATGGACTTGGTGACGAGGGCACCGACGCGGGAGAGATCGAGGATGTCGGCCATCTCGCCTAGGGTGCCGGCGGTGCCGGCGGCGAGGATGACGGGGGTGCGGAGAGGCAGGCCCGCGAGGTCGGTTGTGAGCATGGGGTCGGGCATCGGGTGGGGAGAGGATAGTGCGGGGGTGAAGCGCCCGTGAACGGATGCGTGGGTCGGGAATCGCGCAGCAGGCGACGGGTGTCTAGGGTTCCCCCAAGCAGACTAAGGAGGCGATCGTGGACGCAGCGAAGCGGATCGAGCAGTTCGAGCAGTTGTGCGAGCAGGACCCCGGGAACGACATGGCGCGGTTCTCGCTGGGCGGGGCTTACGCGCAGAATGGGCAGCACGCGGAGGCGGCGGAGGCGTACCTCGCGTGCCTGGAGATCAACGCGAACTTCAGCAAGGCCTATCAACTCGCGGGCAAGAGCCTGATCGATGCGGGGGAGACCGATCGCGCGGCCGAGGTGCTGGAGAAGGGGTATCTCGTCGCGGCGAAGAACGGGGACCTGATGCCCAAGAACGGGATCGGGGAGCTGCTCGGCGAGATCGGGCGTCCGTTGCCCGAGGTGCCCGCTGAGGAGAAGACGGCGAGCGCGGGTGGCGGCGACGGGTTCGTGTGTCAGCGGACGAAGCGGCCCGGGACCCGGATGGCTCGGGCGCCGTTCCGGGGCGGGCTTGGGACCTGGATCCAGGACAACATCTCGAAGGAGACCTTCGACGAGTGGATCGGTCTGGGCACGAAGATCATCAATGAGCTCCGGCTTGATCTGAGCCGGGAGCAGGACGACGCGGTGTACGACTATGGGATGCGTCGGTATCTCGGGCTGACGGACGAGAAGTACGAGGAGTTGACGGGGCAGGCGCCGCCCGAGGCGAGCGGGGAGTATGTCGAGATCATCGACACGATCCTGTCGCGGAGCGGGCAGCTCGAGGACTTCGGGGGCGAGTTGCACAAGCAGGTGTGACCACGCTCCTGCGGGGCCTACTCCGTCGCGGCTTGCCGGTCGTCGGTGTTCGGTCCAGCGGGCTGCGCGGCCGGCAGGGTGATGGTGAAGGCGGTGCCCTTGCCCGGCTGGGAATTGAAGGTCAGCGTGCCGCCGTGCGCTTCGATGATTCGTCGTGTGGTCGGGAGCCCGAGCCCGGTCCCGCCTGACTTGGTGGTGAAGTAGGGTTCGAACGCTCGGGCGGCCTGCTCGTCGGTCATCCCGGGCCCGGTGTCGATGACGCTGAGCGATGGCGTCGGTCCGGGGTTGAGTCGGACGATGAGCTCGCGGGGCGCGCCGGGCTCGACGGTCTCGAGGGCCTGCGAGGCGTTGATCAGCAGGTTCAGGATCGCCTGCTTGAGCAGCGGCGCGTCGATCGATGCGTGGACGGGGACGGGCGGCAGATCGGGGCGGAGGCGGACGCCGCGTTTCTCGGCTTCGGGCAGGAAGAAATCGCAGAGCTCGTCGATGATCGGGGCGAGCGGGGCTGTCGCACGGTGGAGCCTGATCTCCCCGGCGTATTCGAGGAAGTCCTCGAGGATCCCCTTGAGGCGCTCGGTTTCCCTGGTGAGGGTGCCGAGCCGGCGGGTGATGCGCCCTCGCTCCTGCTCGTCGATCGGGAGGTCGGCGACCGCCTCATCGAGGAGTTGGGCGTTCAGCCCGATGGTGGAGAGCGGGTTCTTGATCTCGTGGGCGAGGCCGCCCGCCATTGCGGCGATCTCCGCGACGCGGGCGCGGAGTTCGGCTGTCTCCGTCCTCACACGCGCGGACCTATTCCGCGCGCGTGCGGCAACGACGATCGACGCCGCGAGCGCGATGACCGCGATCGCGGCGAGTGTGATGATCGCGCCGTCTGGCATGGACTGAGTTTACGACGCGTGTGTCACCGCCGGGGCGTGCGGGCGTACCCCGTGTTCTGCTCGGTGACGGCGACCTCGGCCCCCGCGGGACGGTTGACGCGGGTGGCGCGCCATCCCTTGTCGGAGTGCTCGGCGTCGTATTCGACGGTCGCGCCATCGCGGAGGACACGGAAGCCGTCGCCCTCGATGACGGTGTAGTGAACGAAGATGTCCTGGCCTTCGGGCCCGACGATGAAGCCGAAGCCCTTGCGCGGGTCGAACCACTTGACCTCCCCCTCGAGGCCTGAGAGGTTCGTCGTCCCGTTGGAATCCATCACGCACCTGCTTTCCGTGCCGCGCTCGCGTGCAGCCGCTTCCCTTTGCGGTGAGCCCCCCGGTTTGCGACAGACGCCTGCTGATCGTGCCCGCGGCGCGGGCACGGCGGGTCGGCGCGACGACGCCGGGGACAATGGCCACCGATCCCATACAATAACGGACCGCTCGGACCGTTGTCAACGGATCCGAGCGGCCCGTGGGTTGGGGCTCGAAAACTAGGGAGAGTGCCTAGTTCAGGCGGTAGCCTCGGCCTCTTCGGTCTCGGCTTCGGCGTCCTCGCCCTTGGCGGGCTTGGGCTCGGCCTCCTGCATCGCCTGCTTGCGGCTGAGCTTGATCCGGCCCTGATCGTCGACGAGGATGACCTTGACCTTCACCTCGTCGCCCACCTTGACGACATCGCTGACCTTCTCGACATAGCCGTCCGCGAGCTCGGAGATGTGGCACATGCCGTCGGTTCCCGGCGCGATCTCGATGAAGGCGCCGAAGTCCTTGGTCGAGACGACCTTGCCGGTGTAGATGGTGCCGGGCTTGATCTCTTCGCAGATCGCGGAGATCTCGGCCTCGGCGGCCTTGATGGTCTCGCCGTTGGGGCTGGAGATGATGACGGTGCCGTCGTCCTCGACATCGATGCCGACGCCGTACTTGTCCTGGAGGGCGCGGATGGTCTTGCCGCCGGGCCCGATGAGCTTGCCGATCTTGTCGGGGTTGATGTGGAGGGTGACGAGACGGGGGGCGTAGACGGAGATCTCCTCGCGCGGGGCGGGGATGACCGACTCCATCTGCTTGATGATGTCGAGGCGGCCCTGCTTGGCCTGCTCGAAGATGGTGATCATCTGGTCGACGGAGAGGCCTCGTGCCTTGAGGTCGAGCTGGACGCCCGTGATGCCGTCGACGGTGCCGGAGACCTTGAAGTCCATGTCGCCGAAGAAGTCTTCTTCGCCGATGATATCGGTGACGAAGACCTCCGAACCGCCGTTCTCGTCGGTGAAGCGCCCGACGGAGATGCCGGCGCAGGTGTTGACGATGGGGACACCGGCGTCCATGAGGGCGAGGCAGCCGCCGCAGACGGAGGCCATAGAGGACGAGCCGTTGGACTCGGTGATGTCGCTGACGATGCGGATGGTGTAGGGGAAGTCCTCGGGGCTGGGGAGGATGCCCAGGAGGGAACGCTCGGCGAGGGCGCCGTGGCCGATCTCGCGGCGGCCCGGTCCCATGATGCGCTTCGCTTCACCGGTGCAGAAGGGCGGGAAGTTGTAGTGGAGGGTGAACTTCTTGGAGTACTCGGGGAGGAGCCCGTCGACGATCTGCTCGTCCTTGCCGGTGCCGAGGGTGGCGGAGACGAGCGACTGGGTCTCGCCGCG